>DATKYN010000099.1:0-2092 GCA_035528435.1 Burkholderiales bacterium | reverse complement strand
ACGTTGCCTTGTCAGCGTGTTCATTGCGATCGCCACTTTCCATGTATCGATTGGCGTTGCAGTAGCAGAGCCACAACGCGAGGTGACGCAACTGTCGCCCGTCGAAGCCATAGACATGGCCCCGGTTGTAGTCGACGGCATCACACTGTTCAAGCTGCGTGGTATTTCGAGCTTTCCGGCGAAACAGCGTGCCGCAGCTGTCAGTGGCAGGATCAAGGCGATCGCGCGCGACGCGTCCGTTACGGCATCCGATCTGCATATCGCCGAAGCAGGCGACCGGACGAATATTCTGGCGAAGGAGAAACACATTGTTTCCATTCTCGACCTCGATGCCGAAGCCGAGCAATTGAACGCCCGCCAGGTCGTGGCCGAAATCATGCAGAAGAGGATCGCAGCGTCGATCGAACGCTATCGGTACGAACGCACAAGTCGCTACCTGATCCCGCAAGGTCTGGCGGCCGCTGTCGTGCTGGCCCTTCTAGCCGTATCTGTACTTGGACTGCGATGGCTGTTCCGGTGGATCGATCGCGCGCTGGAACGGCGCCTTCAGGCGCGCCTGAAAAAACTGGAAACGAAGTCTTTTCGGCTTCTCTCCGCGGAAGAACTCAAGAACGCCTGGCACGGTGCTCTCGGATCGCTGCGGTTCCTCATCGTGCTCGTACTGACTGTTGTCGGCATCGAGTCTGCCTTCGGCCTGTTTCCGTGGACACGTTGGTTCGCCATGGAGACGGTCACGCTGCTCATCAGACCGCTGGCCCACATGTGGAGTGGCATTGTCAATGCCCTGCCGGGCCTGGCTTTCATCGCGATCCTGTTCTTTGTCGCCCGTTACGTGTTGCGTCTGGGCCAGCTTTTCTTCAGCGGCGTTGCCTATGGCACTATCAGACCCCGCGGATTCGAGCAGGACTGGGCCTGGCCTACCTATCGGCTGGTGCGCATGATGGTGATCGCCTTCGCCATCATCATCGCCTACCCCTACATTCCGGGATCGGATTCTGCCGCCTTCAAAGGCGTTTCCCTCTTCGCCGGATTGCTGATGTCGCTAGGCGCGACGTCGATCGTGGCAAACAGCCTCGCTGGTTACATGCTCATTTACCGGCGCGCCTTCCGCGTGGGAGACCGGATCAAAGTCGGTGATGTCGTAGGCGATGTTGTCGAGATGCGCCAGCAACTGACTCATCTGCGCACGCCCAAAAGTGAGGAAGTGACTATTCCGAGCTCTGTCATATTGAACAGCAATGTCATCAATTACAGCGCGAGAGCCCGTCAGGGCGGCATCATCCTCCACACCACTGTTGGAATCGGTTATGAAACGCCGTGGCGACAAGTCGAAGCGATGCTGATCGAAGCGGCGAATCGCACTGAAGGCTTGCTACCGCAACCATCGCCGTTCGTGCTGCAAAGCTCTCTGGGTGACTTTTGCGTGACTTACGAGATCAATGCTTATTGCGATCAACCGCAGCAGATGCCCCAGATATACACCAAGCTGCACCGCAACATCCTCGATATTTTCAACGAATACGGTGTGCAGATCATGACGCCCAATTACGTCGCCGATGCCGCGACGCCAAAAGTGGTTCCGCCTGAGCAGTGGCACCTCGCGCCAGCGACACCGCCGGTGGATACAACACCCGAGGCGAAAGAACCCGGCCGCTGAAACCGGTCCCGCGTTATCTGCATCACCGCCTCGGCGCTGCGTCTCGCCAGCCAGCGGTTTCAACCAGAAATAATTGCCGGGGGCGCAACGTGTTCGTTACCTCCGCCCGCTTAAGGCCTTTGGCATTACCGCACAGTCTTGCTGCGTCACGCTTCGCAGCGCCTGAGGCGCGTAAACCGTAATCTGTAATCACTCGCACGGTTAAACAGTTTCAGCGAGATGACTTCCAACCCGATTTTTTACTTTTTCAGGAGAAACACCATGAAATTCATCAAAACGACTATCGCTGCCGCTGTACTCGGTTTTTCTTTCAACGCCTTTGCTGCCGTTAACGACATCTCGGACGTGACCCACGGTTCGATCTCGGGCAAGCAGGAGCAGGTTGGCGGATCGCAGCCGAGCTGGAGCGACCTGAGCGCGGTGACACAGAAGGGT
>DATKYN010000098.1:0-4530 GCA_035528435.1 Burkholderiales bacterium | reverse complement strand
GAAAATGTTGCTGCCGACCACGTTGCCGACCGCGATGTCGCCCTGCCCCATCAATGCCGCCCCGACGCCCACAGCCAACTCTGGCGAACTGGTACCAAGGGCGACGACCGTCAAGCCAACCACCAGGGGTGAAATGCCCATGGATGATGCGATGCGTGATGCGCCGCGTACCAGCATTTCCGCACCTACTGTGAGCGCTATCAGTCCCCCGACAAACGTCAACGCGGTGATCACGTCCGGTTCTCTCCGGGCAAGGTCACAAACCATCTGGAAAGGCGCACGTCCGCCCTCACCGGACAGCGACGAGGCACTGGAATGCGTACCCGTTTGTTTATCTTTGCACGTTGGCTCGCGATACGCGCAACGCTCACGGCGAGACCGGATCAGTCAAAACGGGAGAAATAACGCCGATAAAGCGTGCCCGGCGACAAAGGTCGCCATAGCCCGGGCACAAGGAGTTTTTGCCCGCGGCAATGTAATCCTTCCTCAGACCAGCGCCTTGAATGGCGAATACCGTTCGCACCACGCCGCCGTTGCAAGCAGATAGTTCTCCTCTTCCACTGCGCCAACCAGTTGCAGCCCCAGCGGCAGACCTTTCGGTCCTTTTCCGGTCGGGATGACAATGGCAGGCGTACCCATCAGCGTCCAGATCGAACAGAAACTCGGGTCACCAGTTTCATCAAGCGATGCGGGTGCCTCGCCCGCGGCCGGCGGAGTGATAATGGCGGAATATCCGCGGTCGAGGAACGCTGCCAGGCGTTGCTGCAATTGCACGCGCAGTTTGAGCGCATCGCGATAATCGGCTTCGGCGATGGATTCACCTTCGTCGAGTGCATTGTTGAGATAATCGGAAAAACCTTCCCGATAATGCGCACGCACCTTGCGCGACACGCCCGCCGCTTCAAACATCATGATGGTGCGGTGGACCTTGTGTGCGCGGTCAAATTCGCCCGGTATCTCGATGATGTCGATCATGGCGCCAGCCTTTCTCAAGCGCGCAATGTCGGCATCGAACTGGGCGCGCTGCTCCACCTGCGCCCGATACCAGACAGGCGAGCGCACTGCGGCAAGCCGGGGTGCGCCCTTGAGCATGGGCGCACCGGGCTGGATGCTGCTACGTCGCTCCGTCAGACTCCAGGCCAACAGAGCCGCATCAGCAACGCTGCGTGCAAAAACGCCGGGCTGATCCAGTGACGGCGCAAATGGCATGATGCCGCGCGCGGAAAGCATACCCTGACTGGGTTTGTAGCCGACGACTCCACAGAAGGCAGCCGGGCGCACGATCGAACCGTTGGTTTGGGTGCCGATCGCCGCAGGCACAAACCCGGCCGCTACAGCAGCCGCGGAACCACTTGAAGAACCGCCCGGTGTGTGCGCCCGGTTCCAGGGATTGCGCGTCTTGGCTGGCATCATGAACGCCGCTTCGGTGGTTACAGTCTTGCCGAGCATCAGCGCGCCCGCACTTTCCAGACGCAAGACCAGCTCGGCCGACTCATCCGGCACGTAATCGGCATAAAGACTGCAGCCCATCGCCGTCGGGATGCCGGCGGTATAGAAGTTGTCCTTGACACCAACCGGGACGCCGTGCAGCGGATGCGCCGCCTTCCAGGGCGTTGCCGCTGAGTCTGCCGCCCGCGCCAACTCAATGGCTCGATCACGATCCAGCCACTGCCAGGCCTCAACCTTGTCTTCCAGCGCGTCGATTCGGCTCAGCAGACTCGCCAGATAGACACTTGGCTTCAATTTCCCCGAGCGGATTTTTTTTGCAGCCTCGTGCAATCCCAGTTTGTACGGTTCAGTCATGACTTTACTTACCACACAGTTTCTCCAAACGCCGCACCGCGGCGCATTTTCTCAGGGCGTCGAGCCGCTGCACACATCTTCAAGCAACGGACCACCGCGCGGTGAGTGACTTCAAGACCCACGCCATCAGTCGCGCAAGATTCTTCCCTACGTATTCAGATGTTGCCGGTACTCGGGATTGACCAAATTGGGCGGCATCTCACCGCTCAAGGCGGCAACCAGATTCTTCGCCCCGGTCATGGCCATTGCCCGCCTTGTCGGCTCTGACGCACTGGCAATGTGGGGGGACAACACCACATTCTCAAGTTCAAGAAAACCCGGCTTGACGTTCGGTTCGTTCTCATAGACATCGAGGCCGGCAGCCCAGATCGTACCGGCTTTGAGCGCGCCAATCAGTGCCATGTCGTCAACAATACCGCCACGCGCCATATTCACCAGAACAGCCGATGGCTTCATCTTCGCCAGTTCAGCCGCGCCAATGTAGTGGTGCGTGTCCGGCGTATACGGCAGGATGAGCATGACAATGTCCGACTGCGCCAGCAACTCGTCCTTTGAAACGTAATGCGCCTTGAGTTTCTTCTCGATATCGGCTGAAGCCCTGTTGCGCGTGTGATACAGAATATTCATGTCGAAGCCGCCGGCGCGTTTGGCGATGGTCTGACCGATCCGGCCGAACCCGATAATCCCGAGCGTCGCGCCGTGGACATCGTGACCAAGTGTCTGCTTGAGGTAAGTTGCCTTGAATTGCCCCGCGCGAAGATAGCGCTCGCCTTCGCCCATTCGGCGGCAGGTTGCGATCATCAGGCCGATCGCAAAATCGGCAACGCTGTCGTCGAGCACGCCCGGTGTGTTGGTCACCATCACGCCATGACGCGTGCACGCAGCAACATCAATATTGTTGTAGCCCACGGCAGTATTACAGACCGCCTTGATGCCCGGGCAACGCGTCAGGAGATCTTCGTCTACAACGTCGCTTGACGAAGATTGAATGCCGTCAGCGCTGCGCAACAGCTCGACCAGTTCGTCGCGCGTATAGGTGCGGTCTTCCTGATTGGACACCACCGAAAAATGCTGCTTCAGGTAATCGATGGTTTCGTCAAAAACTTCCCGGGTAACAACGACTTTTTTCATATCGGCAGTTCGTAAAAACATTTCGTCCCGCAACCAATCGAGCTACGAGGCATTGGGCCGGAGAGGAACAGATCAATTCCCGTAGAACCAGTTTGGTAACCACATCCCGATGGCCGGGAACATCACGAGCAGAATCATCGCCGTCAGCTGAATCAGCATAAACGGCACCATTCCCATGAAAATGTGGGCCAGCGATACCTGTGGTGGTGCCACCCCTTTAAGGTAGTACGCCGCCATCGCCATTGGCGGTGACAGAAATGCCGTTTGCAGATTGATCGCAGTCAACAATCCGAAAAACAGCGGATCAATTCCGAAGTTCGGCAACATCGGCAGGAAAATCGGCACGAAAATGATGATGATGACAGTCCAGTCGAGTGGCCAACCCAGCAAGAAAATCAGCAACTGCGACAGGAACAGGAACCCGCCTGGAGAAAGGTCCATCTCGTAGACCCAGCTCTCCAGCAGGTTCTGCCCGCCAAGGGCCGCGAAGGTTGAGGAAAACACCCATGAACCCACCAGCAACCAGCACACCATGGCTGTGGTGCGCGAGGTCAGGAAGGCCGACTCCTTGAGACGGGTGAATGACAGGCGCCCGTAGCACGCAGCAAGAATAGCGGCCCCCAGTGCCCCGACTGCTGCCGCTTCCGTGGGCGTCGCTACGCCAAACAGTATGCTGCCAAGCACTGCTGAAATCAGAAACGCCAACGGGAAAAATGACGTCGCCAGCATCTTGAGAATCTCGAGCTTTGGAACATTGCGTTCCTCGATCGGCAGTTTGGGCGCGAGCTTCGGATTAAGCGTCGCCCGAAGAATGACATAGCCGATATACATACTCGAGAGCATCAGCCCTGGAATAATTGCACCCATGTACAACTGCACGACTGACACGCCCGCAGTGGCCCCATAGAGGATCAGCAACACGCTCGGCGGAATCAGAATCCCCAGACAACCGCCCGCGGCGATGGACCCTGCCGAGAGCTTGATGTCGTAACCGGCCTTGAGCATGGGCGGCAGCACCAGCAGGCCCATCAGTGTCACGGTCGCCCCGATAATGCCCGTGGCCGCAGCAAATACGGCACAGGTGAGAATCGTCGCGACTGCAAGTGCCGCAGGCACCCGGGACATCGACAATTCAAGACTTCGGAACAGCCGGTCAATAATGCCGGATCGCTCGACGATGTAGCCCATGAAGATGAACAGGGGCACGGCGATGATGACGTCGAGCGTCATCACGCCGTAGGTGCGCAACACCATGTTGTCGAATACCGGGTTATCCAGCAACGATACACCGGGGCGATAGAACGCCACTAAGCCAAACATGATGCCCAGGCCGATCAACGTAAACGCAATCGGAAAACCGAGCAGGATGGACGCAATGATGACGCCGAGCATCACCATTCCAAGGTGTTCGTTGGTGATCTGCGATGGTGGCGGCAGGAACAGGATATACCCCACCGCGATGAGGGCGATGATGCCAAAACCGATGGTGCGCGCTTCGAACGTCAGGAATTTAGGCCAGTTCATGGCTTTGCCCCTTCTCCCGGGGTGCCCCCGGTTAGCAGTTCCTTGATCTGTTCGATGTCTTCTTCTTCGACG
>DATKYN010000097.1:0-3567 GCA_035528435.1 Burkholderiales bacterium | reverse complement strand
TATCAGAATCACGCCGGAAACGCTAACACTCATATTTGTCGTTCCGCCGCTCAGTTCCGGAGCGGGTGCAGGCGCGTCGGCTGCCATTGACCTCATCATTGGCCTGACTGGTGCATTGCTGCCCTGATTGATCACGCTGGCCTCAGCAACTTCGAATGTCCTGGCCCCGAAGCTCTTCGCGATTCTGTCAGCCTTCTTCAGAAACCTGGCGATCGCCTCATCGGCTAATTCAGTTTCAACGGTGTCGCGCAGCGTGGGTGACACAAAAAACTCGATGCGCGCTAACTGCATGTTTGATGAAACGGACGCAATTGCAGCCGAGGCGTCCGAAAAGCTCTTGCTTTCAATCACTATTTCGCTGCGTGCGCGCCAACCGACAATGTTGCCCTTGTTGTTGACCGGGAAGGTTCGGAAATTTCCCGTGCGCACACGCAAGTTACTTTCTTTCTGAAGTTTCCGCAGGGTTTCATTCATCGTTTCTGTTGCGCGTGACGATGCGCCGGAAGGCGTGCTGTCTTCTATCTCGACGAACAGTGTTGCGCGCATTGAATCATTATCGACCTGTTTCGATGCCTGGACCTCGAACTGCACGCGCGCAAGATCGTGATCGTCATCATCGTTCGCAAGTACGGGATTATCAATAAACGGAATCAGGAAAAAAGCAGCAATCAACGGGTGCAAGCGCATGGGGAATCTCATTTCACCTGATAGTAAGGAAGGAAACGCGGGCAAAAAAACACTCAGTTGTGAAGCTCCGCGGCGGCAATTATGATACATGGCTCATGCAAGGAGTACTGAACACATGTCCGAGAAGAAGAAAGCACACGGAATACGTCGCAACCTCACCAACTACGGTGATCCCGGTTTCGCGGCTTATCTGCGTCGTTCGTTTGCCCGTTCGATGGGTTACTCCAAGGACATGCTGGATCGACCCATCGTTGGCATTGCCAGTTCGCCGAGTGGCTTCAACAATTGCCATCGTTCAATGCCTGAACTGGTGGAGGCGGTCAAGCGTGGCGTTCTGAAGGCCGGGGGGTTGCCAGTGGATTTTCCGACGATTTCACTGGGCGAAGTTTTCCTTTCCCCGACCAGCATGATGTTCCGCAATCTGATGTCGGTTGATGTGGAAGAAATGCTGCGCGCGCAGCCCATCGATGCTTGCGTTTTGATCGGAGGTTGCGACAAGACGGTACCGGCTCAGTTGATGGGCGCGGCATCGGCGAACATACCGGCTATCCAGCTGGTCACCGGCCCCATGCTGGCGATGCCTTACAAGGGCGAGCGGCTCGGCGCCTGTACCGATTGCCGGCGTTTCTGGGCCCGCTACCGTGCCGGAGACATCAGTGATGAGGGAATTGACGATATCGAAGGTAATCTCGCTACCACGGCAGGCACATGCGCCGTAATGGGCACCGCCAGCACCATGGCCTGCATTGCTGAAGCGCTCGGTATGGGATTGCCCGGCAGTGCGGCTATTCCCGCTGTTCATGCAGATCGGTTACGTATGGCAGAAGCCAGTGGTGAGCGTGCGATGGCGATGGCGCTGTCTGGCGGACCACTCCCGTCAGAAATCATTACGCAGGCGTCCGTACGAAATGCCATCCGTGTTCTGCTTGCGGTGAGTGGTTCGACCAATGCGATCGTGCATCTGACTGCGATAGCCGGGCGTTGCGGAATCAAGGTTCCACTCGATATGCTCAATCGCCTGTCCGACGAAACGCCTGTACTGGTCGACCTGAAACCGACGGGCGTGCATTACATGCAGGATCTGTTTGCGGCCGGTGGCCTGCATGCGGTCTTGTACGAACTGAGAGATCTGCTGGAACTCGATTGCATGACAGTGGGTGGCCAGACGTTGCGCGAACGTCTGGCACAGCCACCAGCTTATGTTGACCGTAACGTCGTGCGCCCCTTCGACGATCCGATTCAGCCCCATGGCGGGCTAGTGGCTCTGTTCGGTAGCCTTGCACCGAACGGCGCGATCCTGAAGCGGGCGGCAGCTGATACCGCCCTGTTCGAACGCGAAGGACGAGCCGTCGTTTTCGAATCGCTGGAAGACCTTTCGGCCCGGATCGACTCCGAGGAACTGGACGTAACGCCTGAGGACTTTCTGGTGCTCAAGAATGCCGGTCCGAAGAGCCCCTCGGGAATGCCGGAAGCCGGCTATCTGCCCATTCCACGGAAGCTGGCGCGTGCCGGGCTGAAAGATATGGTGCGTATCTCGGACGCCAGGATGAGCGGAACGGCGTTTGGAACTGTCGTCCTGCACGTCAGCCCTGACGCTGCATCCGGTGGCAATCTCGCGCTTGTAAGAAGCGGCGATCGAATCGTGCTATCCGTGCGCGAAAAGCGTCTGGACCTGTTGCTATCTGACGACGAACTCAACAAGCGGCGCGCCCGGTGGAATCCGCCCGAGGTTCCAGCCAGGGGCTATGCGCGTCTTTATCGTGAGCAAGTTCTGCAGGCCACCGAAGGTTGCGACTTCGACTTTCTACGGGGGCAATAGCCGCAATCCGGTAGCGGCCCAGAGACGGGAGATTTTCAACAAACAGCGGAACGCCGACGCAATTTTTTGCTGGGCACGGAATCTGCGAAAGTATCAGTCGCGCTGATGTGAATACTGGAGCCTGATTTTGTGTGCAGTTGATGAAAATTACCGGGTCGTAGTGGTCGGAGACGACGACAGTGCAGGCTTTCTGAAGCAGCGCCTTGCCGGTTCCGGGATACACGCAGAGCGGCTTGGCTGCGGGGGACGACTGCTCAGCGACGACTGCTTGGGCGCAGATCTTGTGATCATTGACGCGGCGCAGGGCGATTCCGGGGGTCGCGTATGCGGCCTCGCGCTCGGCAGAAAGCTCAAAGCCTGTCCGCAAACCGTATCGATTCCCGTCATCGCTGTCGGAAATTCAACGGAGCACCGCCTCCGGAGTTTCGAGATTGGTGTCGATGACTATATCTCTTCCGAGACTCCGGCAAGTGAATTCCTGCTGCGATTGAAAGGAATCTTGCGCGTAAGCGCAGCACGACGAGCGGCAAGCACCCTGGAACTCAGGGCTCAGGAAAAACGGTGCAAGGAGCTAGGCGAAGCATTTCGTCGTTACGTTGCGCCGACCCTTGTCGACGAAATTATTTCCCGATCGCGAATGCGTGATCCGGTGGCGGCGAACAGGAGCACACGGGTAACATCGACAGTGCTGTTCGCGGACATGCGTGGATTCACCCGCATGTCCGAACAACTACCTCCCGATGATGTTGTGCCCTTGCTCAACGAGTATTTCAGACTGCTAACGGAAATCGTTTTCCAATATCAGGGTACCGTGTTCAATATGGCTGGCGATTGTCTGATGGTCGGATTTGGTGTGCCTACCAGGCAAGATGACGCGACCGTTCGTGCGATCCATGCTGCAAGGAAAATGCTCGAACGCTTCGCCGACCTGGCTAGTCAGTGGAAAGAAAAGTTCGGCATCGAGGTCGGGCTTGGCATCGGTATCAACAGAGGTGAAGTGATTGCAGGCAACGTCGGTTCGCTCGAATACATGAACTACACCGTTATCGGAGACGTGGTGA
>DATKYN010000096.1:0-3235 GCA_035528435.1 Burkholderiales bacterium | reverse complement strand
CCATATCGCGCGGCCACGGTCGATGTCTCCCTGAAAGGGCGGAAAATCCATAATGCTTTCGTATTGTGCCCGGGCGTCCTCACTCAGCATCATCGAGCCGTGTATGTAGTCCTGTGGAGGAACGTCAGGGAAGCGCTCGCTAAACAGAGTCATGAAGGCCTTACGGTCTTCTTCGGGGGACGCCGATGCCGGGGCAGTGCAAACCAGCATCAACACGGCGACAGCCGATTGGTGTAACAGCTTGCTGTGGCGAGGCATTCGGCTCATTTGACGACCGCCTCACCACCCCCGGTCTGTTCAAAGTTGTCCTGCCAGGCGATCGTGATCTTGTCGCCGGCTTGTGCGCCATTGACGCGAAAATGCAGAAACGGATTGCGTGAGACAGAACGGCTCCACTCGACTTCCAGCACGGTGGCGCCGTTATGCATTGCCTGCAGTGTCTTGATGAAATGCTTGGGGACGATTTCGCCCGTTACCGTGTTCTTGCGGTAACCGGTTTCCATCGGGTGGAAAATGAGCATCTTCACATCGGCCACGTCACCCTTGCGGGTGATGCGCATGCGCATCGGGTCTGCCACTAAAAATTTCCCATTTCTTGTTTGGCCTTCTGCCTATTCACCGCAACCGCCGATCGTGACTTTGACGTCGCGAGAAATCGTGTAGTACTTGCCGTCGGCGAGCACGACGACATGCACCCTGGCAGATTCTCCCATTTTGATACGGGTGGCAAAGAACGGTTGTGTTCCTTTGCGGAACGTAAAGCTTGCGACCAGAGGCTGCGGATTCTTCTCCGCAAAAACGTGGATTTTTTCCGTGTCAGGGATGTTGCTTGTGACCTGCATCGGGACAATGGCTCCGTTTTCGGCGATCTCGGGTGTTTTGAGCTCGATCTGTTCGGATTCAACGAGGTCCAGCGCACCAACGCTTTTTAACGCATCCGGGAATCGGGTTTCGTCGAATGCCTTTTCGTTCCACTGCGCCGCGAGGGCCCGTAGGGGTAGCAGAATAGCTCCGGTCACGGCACCAATCAGCGCGGCGAGCCTGATTCGATTACGTTGCATGGTTGTATTCCGGGTAAGGTTCGCGGCTCACAAGGTATACAGGTAGTCGATGATCAGCTCGATTTCATCGCCGGTCAGAATCAGGTGCCTGCCAAACGGCGGCATGATGGTGTCGGGGTTGTTTTGCGCTGCGTCCCAAATCTGACTTCGCAAAGCTTCACGATCACCGAAGCGCGCGCGCATCGCGACCAGCGGCGGCGCAATATTTGCCCTGGTGATCGCTTCGGGATCGGAAGGGGCGGCATGGCAGGCGAGGCAGTTTCCCTTGTCAAAATCGTGTGCCAGGCGGCGACCTTCGTTAATTTGGCTGATATTCGCGCCGGCGTTTGCGTCGTGCGCCAGTAACGCAAACGGGAGCAGCGTAACCACCATGTTTCGTCGCAGCGAATTAAATCTCATTACTGGTAGTGACCTCGCAGGCTTGCGCGGGTTCACCCGGGTGTCGTTTGATTGGCCATCCATTGCCCGGATTTCCCACCGGTTTTCTGCAACAACCGGATGCCTTCTATTTGCATCCCCCGGTCAACGGCCTTGCACATGTCGTACACGGTAAGCAGCGCAATGCCGACGGCGGTAAGTGCCTCCATCTCGACGCCGGTACGGCCCACTGTCTCGGCGGTCACCATGCAGGCAACCGAGGACGCAGGCTCATCGATTTCAAACTCGACCGCAATTCTGGTCAGGGGGATGGGATGGCAAAGGGGAATCAGTTCCGAAGTGCGCTTGGACCCCTGTATGGCAGCAATACGCGCCACCCCCAGGACATCGCCTTTCTTGGCGCTGCCTTCCAGTATCCTTGCCAGTGTTGCGGGCAGCATGCTTATAGTGCCGGAGGCAACGGCTACCCGGCGTGTTTCGGATTTTTCACCGACATCCACCATGTGCGCCTGCCCGTGGGCGTCGAAATGCGTCAGCTTGTCCAACCGGATCCTCACCAATCTTTAACGTTCAATGCTCGAACTTTGAGCAGGTTCCGATATCATAGCACTGTGAAAGTACACGTTTTTTTGTTGATTCTCGCCTTGGTCTGGCGCCCGGCCGGTGCTCAGGATCTGCCCGATCTTGGAGATGCATCGCAGTCGACGTTGTCGCCGCTGCAGGAGTTACGCTACGGCGCAGCAGTAATGCGACAAATCCGCTCTAGCAGCGTTTTTCTCGCCGATGTCGAAGTGACCGACTATATCGGCCAGATTGGCTACGGGCTGGTTGCCAAAAGCCCCGATCCGGGCGGGCATTTCGAGTTTTTTGTAATGAATGACAAATCCATCAACGCGTTTGCCTTGCCGGGTGGCTATATTGGCGTTCATAGCGGACTGATGCTGGCGGCGCAGAGCGAGTCGGAAATGGTCGGCGTTATCGGCCACGAAATTGCACACGTTACGCAGCGTCACATTGCACGCATGATGGCGGCCCAGAAGAAGACGGGACTCGCCTCGCTCGCGGCACTTGCCGTGGCGATACTCGCAGCACAATCCAGTCCCGAACTTGCCCAGGCGGCGATTCTGGCTTCGCAGGCTTTGCCGCTGCAATCGGCGTTGAGCTTCAGTCGCGACAATGAACGGGAAGCCGATCGGATCGGGCTGCAGATCGTGCAGAAATCGAACTACGATGTGCACGCGATTCCCGTTTTCTTCGAACGCTTGCAGCGCGCGTCGCGAGTGTACGAGGGTGGTGCGCCATCGTATCTGCGAACGCACCCGCTGACGTTCGAGCGTATTGCGGACATTCAGAGCCGCACCAGTGATCTGCCGTATCGCCAGGTGCCGGACAGTCTGGATTTCCATCTGGTGAGAGCGCGCTTGCTCGCATTGGACGGTCGCGCCTCAGACGCGGTCCTGACGTTCAAGAAGCGGATTGATGAGCGCAAATCGACCAGTGAGCTGGCGTCGCGCTACGGCCTTGTGGTGGCCATGCTGCGGATGGAAGAGCTTACGGAAAATGATATTGATGCAGCGCGCGTGCAGGTCGATCAAATGAGGGAGCAGGCGCCGGATCATCCGATGATTCTTGCACTAGCCGCGGAACTCGAGGCTCGCTCCGGGGAAATGCAGCCGGCACTGGAAATTTATCGCCAGGGCCTGGCGCTATATCCAACGAGAAAGGCGCTGGTTTACGGCTATTCGAAGGCGCTGATGGACACCGGGCAAGCCAGACAGGCCGCGGAATTTCTCGAC
>DATKYN010000095.1:0-6493 GCA_035528435.1 Burkholderiales bacterium | reverse complement strand
CCGCCCGGTCAGAGGATACAGCGAGGCGGGAAAACCACGGGCCTAGCTGACCGGCGGCTACCGCAATCCGTTGACCGGAAATTTTGTGTCTTTTACCGGGAATGCGAATGACATTATGCGATGGGCGACGGCGCATGGCTTGCAAGGAGGGTTACACAACACCTGCTTTGGCACCAAAGGAAAGTCCCGGCAGGGTACCGATGAGCCTCGAAGTGCTGCGCGGCGTTGAGCGATCTGGCCGTGCTTTCCCGCTGCAAGCCGTAACATTCGGCTTTATGCAAGAGCCGCTTACGGGCAGTTGAGGACCGTTCTCGATCACCAGGTGGTTTCACCCCAATTTGTACTGCGAATCGGTTCGCACTGGTGAAAATTGGATTCACCGTAATCTCGTGATGCAGTCGACGGCCCGAACGTAGCCGTGCCACAATCGTCCGATCTTCCCAAACGGACGACACGCAATGGCATTGAAACGCTCGAAAGCGCCCGCCGGCACACTGGCCGTGCTGGAACACACATCCCACATCCTCAAATCCAATCCGTTGCGTGATCCGCACGTTCGCAAGCTTGCGGTGTGGCTGCCGCCGCAGTACGCCACTTCAGCAAAGCGCCGCTTTCCCGTGCTCTACGATCTCGCGGGCTTCACCGGTTCGGGATTGGCGCATACCAACTGGAAGCCGTTCAGCGACAATGTGCCGGAACGTGTTGCACGTCTCATACACGAACAAAAAATGGGGCCGGCAATCGTTGTCTTTCCCGATTGTTTTACCGCGCTGGGCGGCAACCAGTATGTAAACTCGCCGGCAATCGGCAACTATGCAGACTATTTAACGCGAGAAATTATCCCGTTCGTCGATCGTGAATTTCGAACACTGCCGGGCCGCGAGCACCGTGGCTGTTTCGGAAAATCTTCGGGCGGCTATGGCGCCATTATTCACGGCATGAAGTACGCCAGGTACTGGGGGGCAATTGCCGATCATTCGGGCGACGCGTATTTTGATTTTATATATTGGGCTGACTGGCCGAACACGTTGAATGAACTGGCGAAGTACCGGGTGCCAAAGCGCAGGCCAGGTAAACTTGACGTTCGCGCCGAATCCGGGCGGAAGGGGCTTGCGGAAGGTCTTGATGACGGGCGTATCAAGCGGTTTCTGGCCACCGTCTGGAAAAAACAAAAGCTTTCCATGGCGGAGGGGCATTGTTTGATGAACCTGTGCATGGCGGCGACCTACGATCCTGATCGGCGCGCCCCGTCCGGCTTCCGGGTGCCATTCAACATGGAATCGGGTGAGTTGATCGCACGGCGCTGGGACAAGTGGCGTAACCACGATCCGATCAACCTGGTGACGAAATATCGCGCCAACCTGAAGACGCTGCGTGGCATATACATCGATTGCGGCTGGCGCGACCAGTACCAGATTCACTACGGTACCCGTATTTTGTCAAAGCGCCTTGCCGCTGCAGGCATTCGCCACACTTATGAAGAGTTCGATGACAACCATTCCGACATCGACTACCGGATGGACGTCAGCCTGCCATTCCTTTATCGGGCTCTGAAGCCATGACGCTCGATTTGGCCAGGGTATTTTGCGCATGGTTTGTGCGTGTAACTCATGAGCTTTATTTGGGTACCGCCGTTCCGACCGGAATTACCGCCCTGCAGCCAGGCTTGAAACTTGTCTGGACGTGCTGCGTCAGGCATGACGCAATGATCACATCAGCTTGTACGAGCTCTCCAAACGCTTGAGGCTGCTTACTTGAAGGGGATTTTGCATGGATATCTCGACGATCGTTTTTCTTGGTGTTGTCGTGGCACTGGTGTTCTACGTCATCGCTGTTTTCAACCGGCTGGTTGCGCTCAAGAACCGGTTCAAGAATGCATTCGCACAGATTGAGGTTCAGCTAAAGCGCCGCTACGACCTGATTCCGAACTTGATCGAGACGGCCAAGGGTTATCTGAAGCACGAGAGGGAGACGCTGGAATCGGTCATTGCCGCGCGTAATACAGCAGCTGGCAGTCTGGCGGCAGCCGCTGCTGATCCGGGCAATGCGGACGCGATGCAGTCTCTGGTCGGGGCCGAAGGTGCGTTATCGGGTGCGCTGGGCAAGCTCAATGTCGTGATGGAAGCGTACCCGGACCTGAAAGCGAACCAGAACATGATGCAGGTCAGTGAGGAATTGATCTCGACAGAGAACAAGGTTGGTTTTGCGCGGCAGGCGTTCAACGATCAGGTCATGGCTTACAACACCTACAAGCAGAGTTTCCCGCAAAACATGCTGGCCGGTGCCTTTGGGCATGGGCCGGATGCCAGTCTGCTCGAATTCGAAGACAGCGCGGCGATTCAGGCGGCGCCGAAAGTGTCGTTCTGATCTGTCTCCTCTGATTCAGTTCTTCTTCGTAAAGTGGATTTTTTTCAAGCCCAGGATTCGGCGCGCCGCAACACCAGAAGTCTGGTGGTGTTCTTCGCAATGGCAGTGCTCAGCCTGATCGTCGTTACCAATCTTCTTGTAATGGTGCTGTTCGGTTTTCTTCGCACCGGAGATCAAGCCATTACCCTTGGTTTCATAGCCGCGCAGTTTGACTGGGAAGTGTTCTTCCTGATCGGCGCATGCGTCTCGTTTGTGATCCTGGCAGGCAGTCTCTACAAGACGATGGCGTTGTCCGCTGGCGGGTCAGCGGTTGCGGAATCCCTTGGCGGTCGTCTGATCAATCAGGGTACGACCGATGCACACGAGCGCAAGGCGTTGAACGTGGTGGAGGAGATGGCGATTGCCTCTGGCACGCCGGTGCCGGCTGTCTATCTGCTCGACAGTGAGCAGGGGATCAACGCCTTTGCCGCCGGGTTTACCTCCGGCGATGCCGCCGTGGGGCTGACGCGCGGCGCGATTGCTTATCTGTCGCGCGATGAATTGCAGGGTGTCATCGCGCATGAGTTCAGCCACATCCTGCATGGCGACATGCGTTTGAATATCCGTCTGGTCGGAATTCTCCACGGTATTTTATTGATCGGATTGATCGGATATTTCATTCTCAGGTCGGTGCGCGGCGGTTCCAGCAAGAATGCAGGTCCGATTATGGGCCTGGGGTTGGGATTGCTTGTTATCGGATATGCCGGCACGTTTTTCGGGAACCTGATCAAGGCCTCGGTTGGTCGCCAGCGCGAGTTTCTCGCGGATGCTTCGGCGGTTCAATTCACGCGGAATAACGCCGGGATCGCCGGTGCGTTGAAGAAGATCGGCGGATATGCGCCTGGATCGATTCTGGAAACTGCTGAAGCGCCGACCATGAGTCACGCGTACTTCGGTACCGGTGTTAGTTCGTTCATGCAATCGGTGTTCGCCACGCATCCGCCGCTGGATGTGCGCATCAAGCGTATCGATCCACGCTGGGACGGCATCTTCGTGCCGGTTACCCAAGAGGTAGACGACACCGGCGAGGGAGCGCAAGCGGGGGCTGCCGAAGCGCCTGCGCGTGCGATGCAGGCGGCGACGGGCGTCATCGTCGCCAGCCAGGTGCTCGACAGTATCGGACAGACCAGCCCGGCGCAGCTTGACTACGCCGCTGCGTTGGTCAACGACATTCCCGAAGTCATCCGCAAGGCAGTTCATGAGCCGTACGGTGCGCGCGCAGTCATCTACTGTCTGATTATCGATCCGCAGCGAACGGAAGTCCGCGAGCAGCAATTTGAGCGCCTAAAGAGCCTTGGTGATACCGGCATTCGCGAGCTGGTCGGGAAGCTGCTTGGCGCTGTCAAGTCACTCGACGTGCGCTTCCGGTTGCCTCTGATCGATATGGCGATGCCAGCAATGCGCCAGATGTCGGACCCGCAGTACCAACTGTTTAAAAAGAACCTTCTGTATCTGATGCAGGCGGACAAGCGCATTGATCTGTTTGAATGGTCGCTGCAGAAAATACTGTTTCATCATCTGGACGCTCACTTTGGTCGGCCCGGGAAACGTGTGGCGAAATACGGATCGCTCGAAGATCTTCGGCAACATATCGAAGTGCTCCTCGGCATGCTTCTGCATTCCTGCGTGAAGGATCCGGATTTGATCAAAGCCGCGCTCGCAGAATCGGAACTGGAACTCGGCCTGGCCGGATTGAAGTTGTTACCACTGCAGAAAATCAATCTTGAAACGCTGGATCTGGCGGTCGACAAACTCGCACAGTTGAAGCCACTATTGAAACCCCGTGTGCTGAAGGCAGGTCTGACGATCATTACTCAGGACCGCGATTACGCACCCGCCGAGATGGAATTGATGCGTGCCATTGGGAGTGTGCTTGACTGCCCGGTTCCTCCTTACCTGGGGTGAGTCAGGGCGGGATCCCGTCCCTGCAGCGCATCGCGCATGTCCACTCCATGTGGGCAGCAATTGAAACGTGCCGGCAGTTCGGGGTGCGGTGAATCGCCGAGGTAACGCGATCCGCTCTCGTGCGCAGAGTGACCGGTTCTGGATGTGTTTCGCGATCCGCATGTATCATCCGAAAATTCCGAACCGGCAGGCTCTGGCCAGGATCCAAGGGTCAGCTGCCAAAACGACCATTCCCAGCTCTGCATGAACAATTTTCGGTCCCGTCTTTTTTGGTCGCGACGCAGTCGTCTATCCAGAGTCGGGAGAGTGGCCGCGCCGGCAGGAAAGTGTTTGAACGAATCAGGGGAGCATCATGTTTTCAAGAATACTGGTTGCGATGGCTATGTTCACGGCGGTATCTGCCCTTGCGGCTGAGAAGGACTCTGCGCTAACAGTCTATGCCGGGTTTCGCGACGGAGGCAGTTTTACCGACGTTGATACGGATGAGAAATTGAGTCTGGATAGCAGCGCCGCAGGTTCGCTGGCACTGGATTTCGGTCTCGATACATCACGGCAATGGCAGATCTTTCTCAGCCATCAGCGTACTGACTTGTCTCTGAAAGGCACGTCCTCGGCGAGCGGTGATGCGCTGGGCATGAGCGTGACTTATCTGCATTTTGGTGGCACCAGCTTTTTTACTGGTACGGTCGGTAAGGGGCCGTACGTTGTCGGCGGTATCGGCGCAACGGTGTTTGATCCGGATTCGGGGTTTGACACGGAGTTACGTGCGTCGCTCAACCTCGGGCTTGGCTACCAGTTGCCACTGAGTGAGACGTTTGCACTGCGTTTCGAAGCACGCGGCTATGCCACCCTTGTAAATAGCAGTGGTGGACTTTTTTGTTCGGGGGGGTGCGTCGTGTCAATCGAGGGTGACGTCATCACCCAGGGCGAGTTGATGCTTGGCTTGTCCACGCGCTTCTGATGCGCAATGCGTCACTGCGAAAAGGGCGGAAGGTGCCCGATTCTCTAGTGTATGGAGCCCATGGCCATCAGGGTCTTTGGCGCTCGGGCGCCCATTGCGCCCGTGGCAGGTTTTCCCCAGTAGCTGACGTCGATGTCATAGCTTAGTACGCCGTCAGTGATTTCCCATTCGTTGATATCGAAACGAACGAATGAGAGTGTGCTTCCGGTCACTGGCGCATCAAGCGTTCCGATTGACAGTTCTGGAAAGACCGGGTTCTTCATGTCCAGATCATCGCTGGCTGTGGCTAGACCGAGGTAAAGCCGCGGCCCGTCATTGCCGGTCTCGCTGTGCGAGTCGAGGATGCGCGATGCAAATTCGGATCGATCCGGTGCCGTCGTGTCGAGAATAAATGGTCCGGAGCGCGCGTCACCCGGTTGCGGTGTCTGGAATGGCGCGACAGAAATATCGCGACTGATTCTGTCCCATCGCGGTGAATTTTCGGCGGCAACATAGAACTGCCGGAAGACTGGGCTGTTAGCGTCTCCCACTCCGACCGTCTCGCTGTAATTTTGTTCGTGCAGCAAAACCGCGCCTTCCTGCGCGACGGTTGAGCCGATAATGGCAAACGCCATGAGCGGAGCACTGGTGACCAAACCCAATCTGTTCAGGATCATCTTTTCTTACCTCCCTCAACAACTCATCACTACGGTGTTTTTATTGTTTGGGCGCAATTTACGCGATTTTTGTTCCGAGTCAATCGGATAGAAAGGCGAAAGCTGGAAGTTACTTTAAGTTGATCTGCTAAGCTTCAACGAGGCAAAGCATTTACTTGAGCTGCCTGCGTGAATGCTTTTTCAGCACTAACTGCACAAGCAGAGCAGAGTTACGCCCAATGGAATGGCTCGCGTCGAGTATGCGTCGCTGACAAGGAGGCGAAGTGTCGAATTCTCATCAAACTCACAATAAGTTAATTGGATACATTCTCTGGATTTTCGGCTTCATGGGGGCCCATCGTTTCTATTACGGCCGACCGATATCAGGAACGATATATTTCTTCACCCTCGGTGTGTTTTTCATCGGCTGGATTGTCGATCTGTTTCTGATTCCGGCAATGGATCGTGAAGCAGATCGCCGCTACGTCGCAGGCGACAAGGACTACAACGTCACCTGGATTCTCCTGACCTTTCTTGGAATACTTGGCATTCACCGCCTGTATCTTGGCAAGTGGGTGACCGCCTT
>DATKYN010000094.1:0-8192 GCA_035528435.1 Burkholderiales bacterium | reverse complement strand
TGGAGGTTTCATTGTGGACAACGCATACCGCCTTTACCGTATGTGCGCTGTCCTTTGCCAGACGGCTTTCGATTTGTGCGGCATCGACGCCATGGCGCCAGTCGCCCGGCAGGAACTCAACGCTTAAACCAATCTTCTCGGCAAGATTTTTCCACAAAGTGGCGAACTGGCCGGTTTCTGCCATCAACACATGGTCACCGGCAGAAAGGGTGTTCACCAGTGCCGCTTCCCAGGCACCGGTGCCCGAGGCTGGAAAAATCACCACCGGCTGTTTTGTCTGGAAAACCGCTTTAAGGCCCTCCAGCACTTCATGGCCTAATTCCGCAAACCCGGCGCTGCGATGATCGATAGTCGCCCGGTCGATGGCACGTAATACGCGGTCAGGCACGTTGGTGGGCCCGGGTATTTGCAGGAAGTGCCTGCCGCTCGTGTGGTGATTTGCCATGTCTTGTGCCTCAGCGATCAAGCGCTGCAGGTTAATCGAAACAGACATTGCCAACAACCGGGCGCGTAGGTCGTTAACACCTCCGGTATGATTGATCCGAAGTTATGGAACCCAATGCAGTGAACGCACCAGTACACGCCACCCGCACTAAATCAAATCCTGCTACTACGTCGCTGGCGGCGAAACTGCGCGCCCATGTCGAAGGCGAAGTGCTGTTTGATGCATTCTCTCGCGGCCGATACGCAACCGATGCTTCAATCTATCAGCTCGATCCGGTAGGCGTCGTCGTACCGAAGAACGAAGACGCAGCACGGACTGCGATCCAGATTGCCGCAGAACACGGGGTTCCGATTCTGCCGCGTGGCGCCGGTACCTCGCAATGCGGGCAGACAGTAGGCGTGGCACTCGTCATCGACTGTTCAAAATATCTCAACAAGGTTGTCGAGGTGGATATCCCCGGCGGCACGGTAACGGTGCAGCCCGGTGTGGTGCTGGACGTGCTCAACGCCGCGTTGCGCCCGCACGGAAGATGGTTTCCGGTTGATGTGTCGACCTCGGCGCAGGCTACGATTGGTGGCATGGCGGGTAACAACTCTTGTGGGGCCCGCTCGATCCGCTACGGCAATATGGTGCACAACGTGGCCTCGATCGACGCCTGGCTTGCTGACGGTAGCCAATCGCATTTTGGCCCGGTTGGTCAGAGTGCCGGGACCATGAGCGGCAATGAAGAACTGATCCGGCAGGTCGAAGCAATCGTTGAGCGCGAGGCGCAGGAGATTGCGCAACGATGGCCAAAAGTGCTGCGCCGCGTGCAGGGCTATAACATTGACATGGTGCACCCCGGCGCCGACTACAACCTCGCCCATCTGCTGGTCGGCTCGGAAGGTACCCTGGCGTTTTCCCGGCGGCTGACCTTGCAGCTTGCGCGCCTGCCGGCGCACAAGGTACTCGGCGTAGTGCACTTTCCGAGTTTTCACCGGGCAATGGAGTGCACGCAGCAAATCGTCGCACTCGACCCGGATGCGGTTGAACTGGTCGACCGGACCATGATTGACCTGGCGCGAGCCATTCCGGCGTTCGATGCAACCGTACGTCGATTCGTGGAGGGTGAGCCAGACGCCATCTTGCTGGTGGAATTTGCCGGTGAAGATCATGGGGAGCAACTGAGCCGCCTGAAGCGACTGGTGGAGCTGATGACCGACCTGGGTCTCGGCGTCGTACAGATAACCGATGCAGCGCTGCAAAAAGCGGTATGGGAAGTGCGCAAGGCGGGGCTGAACATCATGATGTCGATGAAAGGCGATGGCAAACCAGTGTCTTTTGTCGAAGACTGTGCGGTGCCGCTCGAGCACCTGGCTGAGTACACCCAGAGATTGAGTGAAGTATTCGAAAAGCACGGCACGCGCGGCACCTGGTACGCACATGCTTCGGTCGGAACGCTGCATGTGCGCCCGATACTCGACATGCGCCGTGACGGCGCAGAAAAAATGCGCGCCATTGCGGAGGAAGCTTGCGCCATGGTGCGCGAATACAAAGGTGCGTTCTCCGGCGAGCACGGTGACGGACTGGTGCGCTCCGAATGGATCGAGCCGATTGTCGGATCGCGTCTGACTGCTGCGCTGGGTGAGATCAAGCGCATTTTCGATCCTGCCGGCATCATGAATCCAGGCAAGATCGTGCAGCCCTCGCGTATGGATGACCGATCGCTGTTTCGCTACAAGCCCGGCTATGAAGTTGCACCGATCAAGACGGTGCTGGACTGGTCCGAGTGGGGTGGGCTCGGGCCTGCGGTAGAGATGTGCAACAACAACGGCCATTGCCGAAAATTTGACGCCGGAACGATGTGCCCGTCTTACCGGGTAACGCGTGACGAACAGCACCTCACCCGCGGCCGGGCCAATACGCTGCGCCTAGCGTTGTCCGGGCAACTGGACGGAGACGCGTTTACTTCTAAAAGTCTTCACGACGCGATGGCCTTGTGTGTCAGCTGCAAGGGATGCAAGCGCGAGTGTCCGACTGGCGTAGACATGGCGCGCATGAAAACCGAATTTCTGCACCACTACGTACAGCGTCATGGTGTGAGTTTGCGCCAGCGGCTGGTCGCCTGGCTGCCGCGTTATGCGCCACTCGTATCGCGATTTGCCGGGCTCGCCAATTTCGTCGCGGAGCTGTCTGTCCCCAAGGCGTTGCTCGAGCAGGTTGCCGGTATCAGCCGTCACCGCAGTCTGCCGCGCTGGTCGAAACGGGTTCTGAGGCAACCTGCCGCCGCACCAGCAGACAAGCCGGCGCGCGAAGTCGTGTTGCTGGCCGACACCTTCAATCGCTGGTTCGAGCCAGAGAATCTGAACGCTGCCGTCGCTGTCCTCGAGGCGGCGGGCTACACCGTTCACCTGCTTGCGAAGGGCGATGGCAAACGCCCGCTCTGTTGCGGTCGGACCTTTCTCGCCAGCGGATTGGTCGATCAGGCGCGCCGCGAGGCAAGTCAAATGATCAAGACCCTCAAGCCTTATATCGATCGTGATTGTCCGGTCGTCGGTCTCGAACCGTCGTGCCTGTTGACGTTGCGCGACGAATACCTGGTGATGGATCTCGGCGACGATGCGCAACGTCTGGCGAAACAGAGTTTTCTGTTCGAGGAGTTCATCGCCAATGAAGTCAAGGCGGGCGTGTTCGATCTCGCGTTTTCGCCGATGGCGCAAAAAGCTGTGCTGCACGGGCACTGCCATCAGAAGGCATTCGATCTGATGAGTGCGACCCAACAAGTGCTGTCGCTGGTGCCGGAACTCGAGGTTGAAACCATCCAGTCCGGTTGTTGCGGCATGGCGGGCAGCTTCGGCTACGAGAAGGAGCATTACGAGATCAGCCAGAAAATGGCTCAGGCGTCATTCCTGCCGGCTGTCACGAAGGCGCCGGACGACGCACTGGTAATTGCTGACGGCACCAGTTGTCGTCATCAGATCAAGGATGGTGCCGGGCGTAATCCCTTGCACGTGGCCCGGGTACTGCGCCGGGCGCTCAAGGCAGAGCGCGTATGAAGCTGGCACCGATCCATCGAACGCTACTCTACTACCTGCCGCTGGCGGTCAATGTGGTGCTTGCCATTTATCTCGGCTGGCAGTTGCTGGCGGTCGAACCTTCTGATCGCGACAGCCGCGTGTTCATGTTCTCTGTCACTTACGGCCTCGGCGGTATCGTTCTCGCGGTTTCGGGCGTCACCGCGTTCTTCCATGCCAGTGCCCAGATCGGCGGCCACCGTGGCTATTACGCGCTATCGCTTCTGAACATCATTGTGCCGACGGTGTTGGTATTATCACTCTTATATATGACATAAGATATAAAAGGACTGAGATATGGCAGAAGGCCAGGAAAAGTGGAAATTCGATGGCGTGCGCGTCGTTAAGGGAACTGATCTTGATACCAATACGCCACAAACGCCGGGTATGAATCGGGCAGCGGCCATTACCAATGCCCGCTGTGGTGCCGAAAAACTCTGGGCGGGTACCGTCGTGATCCATCCCAACGCCAAGACCGGTGCCCACCACCACGGTGCGGTGGAGAGCGTGATCTATGTTGTCAGTGGAAAGGCGCGCATGCGATGGGGCGAGAAACTCGAATTCGTTGCCGAGGCTGGCCCCGGTGATTTCATTCACGTCCCGCCCTATGTACCGCATCAGGAAATCAACGCATCCGAAGACGAACCGCTGTCCTGTGTGCTGTGCCGCAGTGGCCAGGAACCGGTCGTGGTCAATCTCGAGATCCCGGTAGTGGAAAAACCGGAACAGGTGCACTGGGTGGACAATATTCATCCGGACCCGGATACCGGACAGCGCGGTTAGCTTCCTGGATTGGCAATCAATGAGATGGCACTCGAAGAGAAGCGGTTGATTAACCATCGGATGCATGGGGATAGAAGCGGAGTCCAGTTAAAGGGAAATTACCGCCTGACGTCTTTGGGCCTAAAGTTCTGCGAGTACGTCGCTAGTTATGACGAAGAAACCTAACAACACGCCGCACCGGACGCGCGGGCGATCGCCTCGGCTGTTAAACGCTCTGCCGCGCGTCCGGTGAGCGTGGACGTAGTGCGTAACTAAGAGCAGGTCGTCGTGTGGCGAACAAGTGGAATAATCCAAACTGGCTGGAAACGGAAGTCAGAGAAAGAGACAAAACTTGCGTATTTTGCGGCGTCGAGTTTGTGACGTCGACAATTTCCAAGAAATCATCCGCTAGCTGGGAGCACATCATTAACGATGCCCAAATCATTGCCAGAGAAAATATTGCGCTGTGTTGCCGTGGCTGTACTGCCAGCAAGAGGCAGAAGAAACTCTCAGTATGGCTGCAATCTACATACTGCAAAGAGCGTGGTATTAACGTTGTTACCGTGGCACCAATTATCAAACACGCAATTGTGAGTGGGCGATAAAGTCACGCAAAACAACCGCATCGAGATCGCGCTACCAAGGTGCGGCGCCGGACCTCGCTGTGGCTCGGCGGCTCATGCGGAACCTTAGGGTTCTCCAATGACAACGCGCACAAACTTCGTCCTCGTCGATTTCGAAAATGTACAGCCGAAGGACGTCGGTTTGCTCAAGGATGGGCCGTTCAAGGTCAAAGTTTTTCTCGGGCCCAATCAATCCAAGATCGCTGTATCGTTGGCTGCCGCCCTTCAATCGCTGGGCGACAACGCCAAGTACATCATGCTAGAAACCGCCGGAAACAATGCTCTCGACTTTCACATCGCCTATTACATCGGGGTTTTGTCGGCGGCGGAGCCGAGCGCCTTCTTTCATGTTATCTCCAAAGACACGGGGTTCGAAGCGCTGCTGAAATATCTTAAAGGGAAGAAAATCCTTGACCAGCGATCCACATGCATTGCTGACATACCCTATTTCAAGCCGGTGCTTCCAGCAGCGCCCGAGGCCCAGGTTGAAGCCGTCGTAGCGGACCTTATTCGTCGCAAGGCATCGAAGCCGCGAACGCAAAAAACTTTGTTGAGCACCCTTCACGCTTTGTTCAAAAAGGAGTTGTCCGAGCAGCAGCTTGCTGCAGTGTTTGCCGCGCTGTGCAAGCGTGGCGTCGTCAAGGTTGCGGGAACCAAGGTGTCCTATGCGCTGCCAACCGAACCGTAACGTTTCGCTCCGCTCCACCGGGACCACAAACTTCTTCCGAAGTAGTCGACGCCCCGGGCCAGTTCCGAAGAAAACCGCCAACGAGCGTACGGCGCCACATTAAAGAAATTTGTTGCCAATCCTGGTTAGCAATGCGCTGATCCAAACTGACACCACAAGTAATTCGCGTTTTCGGGAAACCGATTGCGGCTCATGCGTCTGCACGAAACGCCACGAAAATGTTTTCTGGAACGACAGAGATCAACAGTCACCAAACAAGTATTGAAGTGCACATGTTGACGTTCCTCGAAGCACTTGCGTCCAACGCAAACGCATCCCGCGCCGATAGATGCGATAATGTTTCGATGAACAATTCACTATTGACTAAATCCGCAGAAATTTCAGATGTTGCATTTGGTTTCATGGCATCGAAGGCGCTGTTTGCGGCGCTTCATTTCGGTGTCTTCACGCACTTGTCCGAACGTCCGCTCACGGCCGGGGCAGTCGCACGAGAAGCGAAAATCCATCCGGAGCGGGCACGCACACTGCTGACTGCGCTCGCGTCCATCGGTCTTGTTTCAGTTGAGGATGGGCGTTTTGGCAATTCGCCCGCGGCCGAAGCTTTTCTTGTCAAGGGTGCGAAATACGATTTCGGCGATTATCTGCGGCTTCAGGTAGACCGGCAGATGTACAGCATGCTTGATCAGATCGAACTTGCTATTGGGAATAATCTGCCCGAGGAGGCGACGACTTCCTACGCCGAGTGGTTCTCTGACCCCGAGGAAGCGAGAATTTATTCGGCGAGCCAGCACTCTGGCTCGTTGGGTCCGGCCTCCGGGTTGGCGAAGAATGTGGATCTATCGAACGCACGTACGCTGCTGGACGTGGGCGGCGGTACCGGTGCCTTCTCCATTACGCTTTGTGAAGCGTTTCCGCAGCTAAAGGCAACGATCGTCGATTTTCCTACGGTCGCCGACATTGGCAAAGAGTATGTTGAGGAAGCAGGCTTGTCTGATCGCATTACCTTTATTCCAGGTGAGGCGCTGAAAACGGAATGGCCGCGTAATCAGGATGTGATTCTGATGTCCTACCTGTTTTCTGGTGTGCCCGGTGAGCGGCACGAAGAATTAATCACGCGTGCCTACGATCATCTTGCTCCGGCAGGTAGGGTTCTGATCCACGACTTTGTTGTGTCCGCGGATCGCAAAGGACCGAAACTGGCTGCGCTCTGGCAGCTGCAGCACACCGCGTTCACACCGCACGCACACTCGCTCGACGATGGCTGGCTTGCCGATCAACTGACATCGGCCGGATTTGCGGACGTCTCGGTCACGCCGATGATTCCTGCCATGACGATGTTGGCTTCAGGAATCCGGCCGGGCGCCTAGCGGGCGGTTAAGTGGCAGGTGGCTAATGAACCCGGTAGCTAAAAAACCGGTTCGTTGTCACTTGTCTGTTGCTGGCTCTCGCCGATGACACGCGCGTGCTTTTGCACCCCATGTGCAAGTTATGTCGCCAGCTTGGCCAGCATTGCCTCGATCGTGCTCACGATCTCTTCAGATTTCCCTGGATCAAGCGCATCGGGGTGAGGCGAGGCAAACTGTCCATTGTCGTTGTCAAAATACTGACCGGACGCAGAAGCGAATTCATCTGACAGAGCCGCGCGCTCGAGTATCTTTGCACCGATGTTGATATCGCCGCCGGCGATGCCGAAGCCCTCTTTCACCATCTTGCTGCCAAGCAAAGAACCGGGATTTACCGCGATGATTGCCGGGCCCTCTTTGAGTGTGTGCGCCATCACGCGAGACCACGCGGTAATCGCCAGTTTGCTTTGCGCATAGGCGTCCATATCGTCCAGCTTGTGCCGTCCGGCGAGTGCTTCCAGATCGACCGGGGACTGCGCAGCGGAGGACAGGTTGACCACCCGCCCGTGTGTGCCAAGAAGTGGCAACAGCCGTTTCGTCAGCAGATAAGGCGCGAGCGTATTGACCACGAACCGCACATCAAGCCCGTCCGGCGTCACGGGGTTGGGCGTTTTGAAGATCCCGGCATTGTTGATCAGCACATCCAGTTTTGAGTGCTTTTCGGTCACCGCTTTGGCGAGCGCCTCAACATCGGTTATGCGCGACAGATCGGCTACGTAGCTTTCAACGCGCCCGCCACCTTGCACCGCAGTGAGTGTTTTTTCCGCGTCGCCCAGTTTTGACTGGTTGCGCCCGTGCAGCAATACGTTGTGGCCTTTCGAGACCAGGATCTTGGCTGTTGCCAGGCCGATACCGTCAGTCGACCCGGTGACCAGAATGGTTTTTTGCATTCTATTGCCTAACTCGAATTTAAACGGGTCTTCAGAATCCTTCGACGACAATCTTGCCTTTGGCCTTACCCGTTTCAACCAGGCGATGGGCCTCGCGCATATTGGCCGCGTTGATGGGCGACAGAATCTGGTTGACGGTGGTCCGAATCCGGCCGGCGTCGATCTCGGCCGCCACCCAGCTCAACAATTTGTGTTGTTCGATCATGTCGGGCGTCTGATGCATCGATCTTGCGAACATGAACTCCCAATGAAAACTGGCTGATTTCGTTTTCATACCCGCCATCGGCATCGGATGGTGGGTATCATCAATCGAAACGATGCCGCCTTG
>DATKYN010000093.1:0-15392 GCA_035528435.1 Burkholderiales bacterium | reverse complement strand
TCCACTTCATGGCTGAAGTTGCCGACATCCTGTCTCAACCTGATCAAGTGGCAATTCTTCCGGATATGGCCGCCGGATGTTCCATGGCGGACATGGCGAATCTCGCAAAAGTCGAGCGCGCCTGGTCCGAGTTGTCAGAAGTTCTCGACCCTGACCAGCAGATTACGCCTGTAACCTATATTAATTCAGCAGCCGATCTGAAGGCTTTTTGCGGCGAGCACGGGGGAATCGTTTGTACCTCTTCCAATGCGCACAAGATTCTCGAGTGGTCATTTGCGCGGCGTGGCAAGGTCTTGTTTTTTCCCGACCAGCATCTGGGGCGCTGGAGCGGACACACCCTGGGGGTGTCGCCGGAACAGATGCAGGTCTGGGATCCGGACGAATGGATGGGCGGGTTGACGCACGAGCAAATTGATGCAGCCAGAGTCCTCCTCTGGAAAGGGCATTGCTCGGTGCACCAGATGTTCCAGCCGCAGCACATACTGAAGTTCCGGAACCAGCATCCGGACGGGTTGGTGATTTCGCACCCCGAGTGCCGTTTCGAAGTTTGTAATCTCTCGGATTACGTTGGTTCGACCGAGTACATTATCGAGACGATTCGCGCCGCGCCTGCAAATACCCGCTGGCTGGTCGGAACCGAACTGAATCTGGTCAACCGCATTGCGGAGGAGTTCAAGCCACAAGGCAAGACCGTACAGTTCATGTCGCCGTTGATCTGCATGTGTTCAACCATGAACCGCATCGACCCGCAGCATCTTGCCTGGTGCCTGGAGAATCTTGTCGATGGCAATGTCGTCAACCGGATTCAGGTGCCCGATCGCGACAAGGTGCACGCACGCTCGGCCTTGCAACGCATGCTCGACATTTCCTGACGCGGGCGAGCGATGCTGCCCCGTCCCGGTCATGCGGCGTGGGGACTTGCCGGCTTTCTGTGTTGCTTCCTTCCGACCCTGGCAGACGCTGCGCAAGAGGCAACGAACACCACGGTGAACGTTCAGCGAAACGGCCAGGTGTTCGAGATCCAGTCGGTCAGCCGCGTGCTTGCCGGCGCTGATGTGGCGTGGACCGTGTTGACGGACTATGAGGGTTACGTAAATTTTGTACCTGGCATGACCCAAAGCCGCCGCCTTGATGGCCAGCCTATACGTATCGAGCAGCGTGGCGAGTTCGGCGTGTTGTTTATCCGAATGGCTGTCAACGTCACTCTGGAGGTGGTGGAAGAGCCGCTGTCAGAGATCCGTTTCCGGGCGCTGGAGGGTAACGTGCGCAGTCTGAACACCACTGTAAAACTGCGCAGCGATGGCGCCCATGTTGTCGTGATCTACCAGTCGGTGATCGAGCCGGATTTCTGGGTGCCTCCGTTGATAGGTACCCCGCTTATGCGTGCTGCCATTCGTAGAAAACTTGAAGCTGTCGCTAACGAAATCGAGCGCCGAGCGACGGATATGAAAGCGGGTCAATGAAGACGTTGCAGGTCGTCACTTACAACATGCACAAAGGGTTTTCCCAGTTTCAGCGCGCATTGTCAGTGCACGATCTGAAGGACCGCCTGCAAACATTGTCTGCGGATCTGGTTTTTCTTCAGGAGGTGGTTGGAAGCCACGCTCGTCATGCGCGCCGTTACGGTAACTGGCCGGTATCACCCCAGTATGAGTTTCTCGCTGATCAGCTTTGGAGCGACTACGCCTACGGGAAAAACTCGGTCTACGATGCGGGGCATCACGGTAATGCGATTCTGTCCAAGTATCCGATTGCAAGCTGGGACAACGAAGACATATCGATGAGCCGTATGGAGCGTCGCGGCCTGCTTCACTGCGAGATCCGAATCCCCGGCTGGGACCGTCCCCTGCATTGCATCAACGTGCATCTGGGCTTGTTCGGGCACTGGCGCAAGCGGCAACTGGAACTGCTGCGCCACCGCATCGAACGTCTGGTGCCGCGCTACGATCCGGTGATTATTTGCGGAGACTTCAACGACTGGCGGCTCAAGGCAAGCCGTCAGTTGGCTCATGTGCTTGGGCTTCAGGAGGTCTTCGAAAACGTGCATGGGCGGCCGGCACGGACTTTTCCCTCAATGCTCCCGCTTTTGCATCTGGACCGTATCTATACACGCGGGTTTCGCGTTCGGCTGGCGCATGCGCACGGGGACAGGCGCTGGGCGCGCATCTCTGATCACATCGCATTGTCAGCCCTGCTCGAACGCATCGAAAAGCGGTAGATACGACTCACCGAATGATGCGCGCACTCTGACCGGCTGCGCGGGGACGGTGTTGGCACGGCGCGAGCACTCCGGGATCTCTGCCTGGAAACCAACTGAATTTCTTCAAGCGTGACGTGGGTTGCCTGGGTTTTTAACCTCGCCTGTCTGGTTCGCCTGATGTATCCGCCGGCAACGGGCAAGCCCTGAGCGCGGAAATATCCTTCACAAGATCGGTCACCATGGCTTCTACGACAATTCGCCCTTTTTCAGCGGTTGCGAGTGTGGCATCCCCATAGACTCCGCTCGGCGAGTACACGCCCGGTGCGTTCGCATCCGGTGTCAATGGTCCGTTGCCAGGGTGGTAGTCGTTTGTCGCCTTTGTCATGTCGACACAGGCAGGATCTATATACAACATCATCGAGGTCTCGATTTCGTCAGCGTGCGATCCTCCAGGCTGTTGCTCGACGCGCCGTACGGCATCATTGCCGGCGCGATCAAGGCGGGTGAAGCGCATCAGGATTCCGCGGGAGGCGAGTGACGCAGCCGCTGGTTCCAGTGCGCGAACTGTCGATACTCCGGTGTTGAGTACGTAGAAACGCCGGGGCCCAAACGCGGCCAGGCTCGTGACGATGTCGATTACCGTGTCGCGTGCTGTTTCGAGACGCAGCGAAGTCGATCCTGCGTAAGCTGCAAAAGCCGGATAGAAATGGTAGTTCACAGTCGGGGCAACAATGACGTTCTCCCGTTGCGCAATCCGCGTGGCCAAGTAGTCGGCAAGAATACGGTCATTGTCGAGCCTGAGGTGAGGCCCGTGTTCCTTCGCTGCGGCACCGAGCGGCACCATCACCACGGTGTCGGCGTTTAACGCCTGTTTGGCCTGTAGCCACGTGAGATTGGAAAGATACATACCGGGAAGCCTTGATGTAGACAAATCAGATTGGCGAAACTCGATGGGGCAGGCGCCAGATAATCACCGGGTGCGAGTATGCCGCAGTGTAGAATCATCAGCAGTTGCCGTGGCGGGTTTTTGCCGCAAACGGCCTTGTCCCCCTGAGTTCTGATGCACATCTCCTGATGCGACCTGCCGGATTTTCCCCCTCAGATGGCGCGGCTCGCGGCGATTGGCGCGTCCTGCGCATGCTGGTTCCCTATCTTTGGGAGTATCGCTGGCGGGTCGGCATTGCCCTCGTTTTTCTCGTCACTGCGAAAGTTGCCAACGTCGGTGTGCCGTTGGTGATGAAGGAAATTGTTGACGGGCTGGACCCGTCGCAGCAAATGTTGGTGTTGCCGCTTGCCTTGTTGCTGATATATGGCGTCTTGCGTTTGTCGACAACCTTGTTTGCGGAGTTGCGCGATGTCGTTTTCGTTCGGGTCACGCGGCGCGCGATCCGGCGCGTTGCACTCGGGGTTTTCCGGCATTTGCACAGCCTTAGTTTACGCTTCCATCTTGAGCGGCAAACCGGTGGAGTGTCGAGGGACATCGAGCGGGGAACCAGGGCTATCTCGATCCTGCTTTCGTACGCATTGTTTTCCATCATCCCGGTAATACTGGAATTTTCCCTGGTTGCCGTGGTGTTGCTCAATCGCTTTGACTGGCGATTTGCTGCGGTCACCTTTGGTGCGGTTGTGGTGTATCTGACGTTTACTTTCGTCTTGTCCGAATGGCGCATGGGGATCCGTCGGCTTGCCAATGAGATCGATTCAAAGACCAATACCCGGGCCGTGGATAGTCTGCTCAACTATGAAACGGTCAAGTACTTCAATAATGAAGAGTACGAAGCGGGCAAGTACGATGAGAATCTGCGCGACTTTGAAGCGGCGGACGTGCGCACCGAGATGTCTCTGGGCTTTCTCAACATGGGTCAGAGCGCAATCATCGCGGTAGCGGTTACTTCGTTAATGATTCTAGCGTCTCAAGGAGTGGTCTCCAGGGAACTGACGATTGGTGATCTGGTGCTGGTTAACGGACTACTCATTCAACTTTATATTCCCCTTAATTTTCTCGGCATGGTTTACCGGGAAATCAAGCAGGCGCTGATCGACATGGACCGCATGTTCAGCCTGTTGACCGAAAACCGGGAAATACAGGACAAGCCGGGGGCGGCCGAACTAGATAGTGAGAACGCTGTAGTCCGGTTCGAGCACGTCGGTTTTTCCTACGATACAAGGCGCACCATTCTGAATGATGTCAGCTTCGAAGTTGGGGCTGGTAGCACAGTGGCGGTCGTTGGTCACAGTGGATCCGGGAAGTCGACCCTGGCGCGGTTGCTGTTTCGTTTTTATGACGTTGACGCAGGCAGAATTACCATCAATGGTGCCGATATTCGTGATGTTACGCAGCAGAGCGTACGTGCCGCGATCGGCATCGTTCCGCAAGACACTGTGCTGTTCAACGACACGATTTTCTACAACATAGCGTATGGTCGGCCCAGGGCCAGTCGCGACGAAGTGATCGAGGCGGCAAGGGCAGCGCATATCCACGATTTTATCGAGTCGTTGCCTGACGGTTACGACACGTCCGTCGGGGAACGTGGGCTCAAATTGTCCGGTGGCGAGAAACAGCGAGTCGCCATCGCGCGTGCGTTACTGAAGAACCCCCCTGTTATGGTGTTTGACGAAGCGACCTCGGCACTGGACTCGCGATCGGAAAGAGCAATACAAGCGGAATTGGACCGGATCTCGGCGGACCGGACGGCGCTGGTGATTGCGCACCGCTTGTCGACAGTGGTCGGTGCCGATCAAATACTGGTGCTTGAACGCGGAAAAATCGTGGAGCGAGGCAAACACCGCGAGTTACTGGAGGCCGGCGGCGTCTATGAGAGCATGTGGCGACTGCAGCAGGAGCAAGCACGGCGTTCTGAGGCTCCGGAAGCCCCGGGCGCCGGGACGCTTTCGGATGCTTGAGCGAGCGGCCGGCCGGGTGCGGGAAGATGTTCTCCAGGATGGCCCGCAGTCCAGAAGTTCCAGGCCTCATCTCGCTTTATTTCTAGAAACAGATGCTTAGTTATTGATTTTTTGTTACTTAGGCCCGAAAATTGCGGGTAAGGACACCTTGAATCGCTCCGATCGTATAGGCAGAAAACGACGAATGAAGACATTTACCAGCGCCAGAACGCTTTGCATCGCGAGTGTGTGCGCACTAACGATGCTGTGCGGAACGGTATCGGCCGATCCGGGCAAGGGTTCTGTACGTAAGGTCAATCTTGGTATCAAGTCCGGCCTCGCACTGGTGATTGATCAGGAAAGCGGTGAAGTGCTGTACAGCAAGAATACGGATGAAGTCGCACCAATCGCATCGATTACAAAATTGATGACGGCGATTGTCATCATTGACTCCGGCGTACCCCTGCTGGAAACGATCACCGTGGACAAGCGTGACATTGATCGTTACAAGGGGTCGCGGTCAAAGCTCCGGGTCGGTACCAGGCTGATGCGCGCGGAAGCGCTCAAGCTGGCGTTGATGGCGTCCGAGAACCGCGCCGCCGCGGCACTTGCGAGGACTTTTCCCGGCGGAAAGGATGCGTTTGTCGATGCGATGAATGCAAAAGCATTCGAGCTTGGCATGCTCAACTCGCGATTTGTTGATTCAACCGGCCTTCGCCCGGAAAACGTATCCACAGCCCACGACCTTGCATTGCTGGTCGCCGCGGCACACTCGTATCCGTTGATTCGCGACTACACCACGGCGCCGTCGTTCGCTGTCGAGTCCCCGGGCAGGCGCGGCAACGTGGTATTGCGATTCGTCAATTCCAACCGGTTGGTGCGAAGTTCCAGATGGGAGATCGGTTTGTCCAAGACCGGTTACATCAGTGAAGCAGGGCGCTGCCTTGTTATGCAATCACGTATTGCCGGCAGGCCGCTGATCATCGTGCTGCTGGATTCGTGGGGCAAGCTGACACGAATCGGTGACGCCAATCGCATCAGGCGATGGGTCGAAAGGGAGTTTTCCGATCTGAGCGTGCGCGGCTGAGCATTCTCGCCTGATTCGCAGCCAACGCACGCAGGGCTAAAGCCTGCGGTATCTTTCCTTGATGTTTATGCTGCCCGGGCGCCGCTGCGAAATCCGATTGCGCGGGAGATGGTGTCTGCAACGTCCTTGACCTTTGGCCCCCAGCTTTTGTCCAGTCGGTTCGATGGTGCCGATACGGATAATCCGGCAGCCAGCCTGCCTTCGTCATCGTATATCCCGGCACCGATACAGGAAACGCCCTTTTCCGCTTCTTCGTTGTCGAATGCGTACCCCAGCTTGCGAACCTTATCCAATTCCCGGGAAAGCGATTCCGGGTCACGAATGGTATTTCGCGTGTAAACGGCAAGTCCGTTGCGCGCGATATATTCCTGTGTTTTGTCCGCGCCGTCTTCGAGCAGGAACAGTTTCCCCACGGCAGTCACATGGAGTGGGGCGCGCGCACCGATCAAATGAGCGACCCGCATTGCAGAGCGGTCCGAGGTGAGCCTCTCCACGTAAACCATTTCGTCGCCCTGGCGCACTGACAGATTGACCGTTTCCTGCAGCGTGTCATGCAAGCTTTGCATACAGGGCAGCGCTTCCTGGCGCAGATCAATACGCGTCTTCGCCAGGTTGCCCAGTTCCAGCAACCGGATGCCGAGCCGGTAGGTCCCGGGTTCCACTCGGTCGACCATTCGGTACTCCACCAGCATATTAAGGATACGGTGTGCCGTGGACGGGTGCAGACCAGTCATATTGGCCAACCGCTTGAGGTTCACCGGATCCGGGAAGCGCGCAAGCGTGTCGAGCAGGTCCATCATTCGGTCGATGACCTGTATCGAAGTTTTGCCATTCGTTTCCGCCAAAGCTGACCTCCTTTTCGGCGATTATGGTGCAACGCCGCAATACTAGCTGAGGCCCGGTTCAGGGACAAGATGGGCCGACACGAACACGAACCCGCGCTGAGGGTCCAGATTCACAATATGGTAGTATCAAGTCCTTGTTGCGCCGCGTAAAAATGCTGCGCGGTGGATTTCTTCCCGGCTTCTGCCCCGCACCTGTGCGTGGCGCAGTGTCGTCAATCTGGTCAAAAAATAGCGATGCGAGTAGGACTGTTCGTTACCTGTCTGGCCGACCTGATGCGTCCCAGCATTGGTCTGGCTGCCTTGAAATTGCTGGAACAGGCTGGCTGCGAGGTGGTTGTACCCAGAACGCAGACCTGCTGTGGTCAGCCGGGATACAACTCCGGTGATCGTGCAGCGGCGCAAGCGCTTGCGCGCAAGCTTGTTTCGGAGTTCAGTGACTGCGACTACGTGGTTGTGCCCTCCGGTTCGTGCAGCGGCATGATCAAGACGCATTATTCCGAGCTGCTTTCGGAAACAGCCGATGTCAAAGCCAAGGCCGAATGGCTGGCGGCCCGCACCTGGGAATTGACCGACTTCCTCGTCAACGTGGTGCGGATGGATAATGTCCAGGCCCGCTTCGATGGAACCATCACTTATCATGACTCCTGCGCCGGGTTGCGCGAAATGGGAGTGAAGAGCCAGCCGCGTGAACTGCTGGCGAAAGTCCCCGGCCTGACAATCCGTGAAATGGAAGGCGCAGAGCAGTGTTGCGGCTTCGGCGGCACGTTCGCCGTCAAGTATGGTGAGATCTCCACCCGCCTCGCAGATCTGAAGTGTGAGGATGTCGAAAAAGTTTCGGCTGATGCGTTGGTGCTCGGTGATCTGGGTTGCATGCTCAACATCGAGGGCAAACTGCGCCGGCGTGGCGACAAGCACACCAGGGTCTTGCACGTTGCCGAAGTTCTGGCCGGCATGACAGGGGAGGAAGTGCAATGATGACCGGGCTTCCGGGAGCTGATTTGTCAGGCCGGATCAAAACATGTCAGCGCGTGAATCGCATTAACGTTCAACCGGCGAGACAACTCTATTTGATGTTGTGCAATCCGGTCTAGCGACACCTGCTGCGAAAGCCGATTATGGAAATTACCTCTGCTCAATTCAAGAAGTCTGCAAGCAACAAGCTTGCGGACGTCAAGGTCCAGGCCGCACTTGCCAATGCCAAAGGGCGGTTTGTCGTGGCCCGTGCCAAGGCAATCCAGGAGCTGGATAACTTCGAAGAAATTCGCCAGGCCGCGGCCGACGTACGTGACCATTGCCTGAGCAATCTCGATCAGTATCTCGAGGAGTGGGAGCGCAAGGCCACCGCCGCGGGGACGGTCGTGCACTGGGTCGAATCGGCCGAAGAAATGAACCGGCTGGTACTGGAGATCGCACGCAACAACAGCGTACGCAAGGTCATCAAGTCGAAATCGATGCTGGGTGAAGAGACCGGCATGAACGAGTATCTTCAACGTGGCGGCATCGATGTGCGCGAAACGGATCTTGGTGAGTACATCATTCAGGAGGCAAATGAGCATCCGTCGCATATCATCGCGCCGGCAACGCACAAGTCGAAGGATGATATTGCCGACCTGTTCGCGCTAAAACACAAGCGACCGCGGCTGGATGACATCACCCAACTGACTCACGAAGCGCGCGAAATACTGCGGCCGCACTTCCTTGATGCGGATATGGGCATCACCGGCGCCAATTTCCTCGTGGCTGAGACCGGTTCTACGATGATCGTCACAAATGAAGGCAATGGCCGGATGACGACAACCATGCCGCGAGTGCATGTTGCGATCAGCAGCATCGAAAAATGTATCCCTACGATGGAGGATCTGTCGCTGATCATGCGTCTGCTGCCCCGATCAGCAACCGGACAGTCGATCAGCAACTATCTTTCAGTCACTACAGGCCCACGGCGTGAAGGTGATAGCGACGGACCCGAACAGTTTCACGTAATTCTTGTCGACATCGGCCGTACCCGCGTACTGGGGTCGGACTTGCGCGCAGCCTTGCGTTGTATCCGGTGCGGCGCATGTATGAATCACTGTCCGGTGTACCAGAATATTGGTGGGCATGCCTATGGCTGGGTCTACCCGGGGCCGATCGGATCAGTCCTGACGCCTGCTTACGTTGGGCTTGAAAAGGCAATGGATCTGCCGAATGCTGCAACGCTGTGCAATCAGTGCGGCGTGGTGTGTCCGGTCAAGATTCCATTACCTGATCTGATGCGCAAGCTGCGGGAGAAGCAAACGGAACTCAAGCTCAGCCCGGTTGCTCAGCGCGCCGGCATAGGTGCGTGGGCGTGGCTGGCGTCCCGCCCGGCGTTATACGGGTTGGCAACCAGAATTGCTGCCCGTATCGGCAAGTTTGCCGGTGGCAAGGACAGCATGTTGCACCGGTTGCCATTTGCCGGCCGTGAATGGACGCGTGGGCGTGATCTGCCGGCGCCGCGGGGACGAACGTTCCGGGAAATCTATGCAGCGCGCACTAGAAAATAACGGAGTAGTCAGTGTCTGCAAGAGATAACATCCTGTCCCGTATCCGTGCTGCAAACGCAGCGCAGGTAGCCGGGAAAGATACACAGAGTAGCGCGGCACGCCTCGCGGAACATCCGCGCGGGCCTCTGCCAACGATGGCCAAGGACCCTCTGCAACAATTCACTGATTGCAGTATTGCCGCGGCATCCACGATGGATGAGGTAGGCGGACGTCAGGATGTTCCGGGAGCGGTTGCGCGTTACCTCACAGACAATGCCCTGCCGATGCAAGGCGTTTGCTGGCCGGAGTTCGCGGATCTTGATTGGAGCGGCGCAGGCCTGGAGATGCAAGCCCGGTCCGCCAACGGTGATGACAAGGTCGGTGTGACCGGCAGCTATTGCGCACTTGCCGAGACCGGAACACTGGTATTGCTCTCCGGTGAAGAGCAGCACGCGACGACGAGCCTGTTACCGGAAACGCATATTGCGGTTGTCTCCAGGCAACGCATAGTTGCGTGTATGGAAGATGTATGGGATCTGCTGCGCACGGAGGTGGGGACGTTGCCAAGGCAAGTTAACTTTGTTTCGGGGCCATCGAGAACCGCGGATATTGAAATGACGCTGGTGTACGGCGCGCATGGCCCGTTTCGCGTGCATATCATACTGACTGACGAGTGACGGTTACTTTGCAGACGGTCACCATCTTTAGGCTTTGATCTCCTCCATGTTGCTGACACAACAGATGGTGTATTTGCAGCCGCTTGTGGGGCACATGTCAGTTAACCGGAACGGGTTGTGAGGAAATTGCAGGCGCTGGCACCCGGTACCGAGATGGGTTTAGGGAAAATGAGTGTAATGTGGCTGACCGCGCAGGGCGAGCACGTCATTGGAAGGCGCGTTTGTCGATGACGTTCAATCTCAAGAGCAACAGGATTATCGAGCACGCACCATGCTGATCCATACGCCACGGCTTCGCCTGGTCACCTTTGAAGCTGATTATCTTGCTGCTCTCGTAAACGATCCCCGGTCTCTGGGCGCTTTGTTCAAGGTCGCGATTCCGGATCAGTGGCCCGCTCTTCCATCTGCCTATGCACTAGCGCTTTCCCGGCTCAGGGAACAACCGTCGCTGTCACTGTCGGGATGGTGGTTATATCTTTTCATCAGCCCTTCGCTGAAGTCAGTTGTCGGTAGCGGTGGTTTCAGAAGTGATCCCGATGCTGATGGCGTGGTTGAGATTGGCTGTGAAATTGCACCGGTATTTCGACGGCAGGGTTTTGGGAGCGAAGCAGTGCGCGGATTGGCCGGCTATGCATTTACCCGGCCTGCCGTCACTGCCATTGAGGCGCATTCATTGCCGGCAAAAGGCCCGCAATCCGGCTTGACGAGGGCTGTGGGGATGTCGCGCATCGGTGAGGCGACAGATTCCGTTGCCGGCAAGATCTGGCGTTGGCAAATTTCGCGGGCAGCGTTTGAGCAGTCAGTCCGGGGTGCCCGGACGTAATCAGGACGTGCCCGGGTGCTTTCCTGGTGTTTGTGGAAAGAACTCTGGACTTGGCGCCGAGTCGAAAAAGCCAGCATCACAGCTAATTAAAATGACCAATTCTGCCAACTTTCTGCCATGGAACCACGCCATCTAAATCGCAGATGGCGCACCCGCCTGCGGCGTATGTTGCCGACCGCCGAGTCGGTGAGAGGCAACAAATGGGTCGGCTGGATTGGCCCGGCGCTGCATCATCCCAGACTGTGGCACCTGAACCGCCGAGGCGTTGCCCTGGGTGTCGCGATCGGTGTGTTCTTCGGATTTCTGGTGCCGGTTGCGCAAATTCCGATTGCCGCAGTTGTTGCCGTATGGTTGCGCGGGAACATCGTCGCGGCCGTCGGCAGTACCTTGATTACCAATCCTTTCACGTTTGCACCAATCTACTTGCTGGGCTATCGGTTGGGTGCGTTTATTCTCGGCCATGACGATGTGCCGATGGACACAACGCTTGCACAGGTCGCTGAGCAGGCCAGCAGCATACTGGTTACGTGGTCCGACAAGTTTCTCGCTGTTGGCCGGCCGCTGATCGTGGGGATGTCGTTGATGGCGGTGGTCGGGTCGTTTATCGCCTACTTCGGCGTGCTCGGAATCTGGCGGGTGTTTGTAATCTACGAGTGGCGGCGGCGCAACGCCCATAACCGCAAGTAATCATCACAGCAAGTAATAGAGAATCAGGTAGGAGGCGAGCATGATGGCCACCCACAGCACCATGCTTCCGGTTGGCCACGTCCTGGCGTGAATGCCCCCCGGGCCGTGATGACGTTGAATGCGTTTCAGGCCGGCCTGCAAAATTGCCACAAGGTGTTGATGTGTTTTCTCCTGCACTGACCCGATCAATATCGCCGCGCGGGAAACCACGTTCTTCAGGGCGACCCGATAAATCCAGTCGGTATCCAGCGCGATCGTTGGTGTGCGTTTGAGCCACGGCAGCATGACGAAAAATGCCAGACCGGAGAACAGCAGCAACTGCAGGTAGTAAAGCACTTTGCCCGGCGCGTACGGGTGATAGTCAACCGGGTAAGGCAAGAACTGATAAAGCACCTGGGGAAACACCCCAATCAGTACGCACAGTGCTGCGAACAGCACCATCGCTGCGGCCATGTTCCACGGCGCATCCTTGGGCCGCAGCCCGGAATCTCTCTGAAAGAAGACAAACCAGGGAAACTTGATGCCGGCATGCAGGAATACGCCGGCGGAGGCGGCTGCCAGCAGAAAATAAACCGCGGTAAGCCCCTGGTCTACCGCTGCCTGCGAGATCAGCGTCTTGGTGACGAACCCGGACGTCAGCGGAAAACTGGAAATCGCCAGCGCCCCGATAATGCCGCATATCGTTGTCAACGGCATGGTTCGGAACAGACCACCCAGATCCGTGCACTTGCTCTTGCCGGTCCGGTAGACAACGACGCCCGCGCTCATGAACAGCAGCGCTTTGTAGATGATGTGCGCGAAGGCATGTGCCGCCGCGCCATTCAGTGCCATCTGCGTGCCAATGCCTACGGCGCAAACCATGAAGCCAACCTGGTTAACGATCGAGTAGGCAAGAATGCGCCGCGCATCGTTTTCTAGCAATGCGTAGATGATGCCGTACATCACCATGTACAGCCCAACGCCAATAAGCACGGGTTCACCCGGGAACAAAAGTATCAGCGCGAGCACAGCAGTTTTGGTGGTAAACGCCGACAGGAAAACCGATCCGGTCGGACTCGATTCCGGGTAAGCATCTGCCAGCCATGCCGATACCGGCGGCGCAGCGGCATTGACAAGAATTCCGACCAGTATCATCCACGTATCGAAATTGGTCGCCAGCAGTGGCTGAATGTCGATGGAGCCGGTATGCACCACCACGCCTTCAATTCCGACTTTGAGAATGACACCGCCAAGCAGGTGCATCATCGCGTAACGGATTCCCGCCTTGCGCGCGGCGGGCGTTCCACCACACCAGACAATGACGGTGGAAAATAGAGCCATCAGTTCCCAGAACAGGAACAGCGTAATCAGATCCCCTGCGAAGCAGACGCCAATGGCACCTGCCGCATACGCAAAGGCGGCGGACAGCTCATACCATCGTGCCTGGCGGAAAGCGTACAGGCCACCGGCGAATGCCATGATGGAGAAGATGGTGGCGAACAGCCGCCGCAACGGGCTACCCTCGACTGGTTCAATCGTGTAATCGAGAAAGCGGGCGGTGGTAACAACACCGTCGGGCACCTGCCACACTGCCCATAGCGTGATCAATGGCGCAATCAGGACGACCGCAGAGCGCCAGTTGCCGCGTGTCAGCCCGATGAGGACCGAAGCGACAATGAGTATCAGTGCCGGGGCGATCGGATCAGTCATCGTAGTAATGATCGTTGCGTTTCAGCAAAGGCCCCAGCGCCTTGGCAACGATAACCATGGCGCCACAGCAAACAAAGCCGAAACCCGCGGCAAATCCAAACCATCCGTCGACGCCGAAATAGCCCTTGACCTTGATAAGCACCTGGGCCAGCACGGTCAGCACAAGTATCGCGATGAAGAGCATCCAGAGTTGCCTGATGGTTTGGGGCCGGGTAAGCCAGTGATTATCGGTTTCAGGCCGGTTCATTTTTCGCGCCCCACCAGTTGAGACTCCAGTTCGAGTGCGGTCTGGTTGAAAAAGAAGAATCCAATTGTCAACGCAGCCGTAATCGTCAATGCGACGACCATCGTGGCAGGCGCCTCGCCATGGGGTTTGGCCGGCGGGACGTCTTCTTTGGCAAACCAGGCCCAGAACACAATCGGGAGAAAGTAGGCTGCATTCAGCACTGTGCTGGCGATGATGGTGAACAACGCCACATAGTTATCGGCCTGGAAAGAGCCGGCGAGGATGTACCACTTGGAAACGAACCCTGCGGTCGGCGGTACGCCGATCATGCTCAGTGCCCCGATTGTGAAAGCGACCATCGTCCAGGGCATTCGCCAGCCAATCCCGTGAAGCTGGGTGATGTCGGTTTTCTTCGATGCCGTGTAGATGGCGCCCGCGGCGAAGAACAGGGTTATCTTGCCGAACGCATGCGAGACCATGTGGATCGCCGCGCCGATCTCCGACAGTGGTTTGAGGATGGCAGTGGCCATCACGATGTAAGAGAGCTGGGCAACCGTCGAGTAGGCGAGCAGGCGTTTGAGATTGGTCTGGCGCAGCGCAACGACGCTGGCGGTGATAATGGTGAACGCGGCCGCGTAGACCAGCCAACCCGAACTCGGTTGCGCAAACAGGAAATCGATACCGAAAATGTAGACGATTACCTTGGTAATGGTGAACACGCCCGCTTTGACGACTGCAACAGCATGCAATAGCGCACTGACGGGTGTCGGCGCCACCATCGCGGCGGGTAACCAGCGATGCACCGGCATTACCGCCGCCTTGCCGATCCCGAATACAAACAGCGCGAGCAGCACGCCCACCATGGGACCTTCCAACAACCCGGCGATTATGCCGCCCTCGGTGAAATCAAGTGTTCCCGCGATCACGTAAGTCCAGATGATTGCCGGCAGCAGAAGGACGATAGATGTTGTCAGCAAAATACCGAGGTAAACCCTTGCCGACCGGACGGTGGCAGGATCTCCCTTGTGCGCGACGAGCGGATAGGTAGATATCGTCAGCGCCTCATAGAAAAGAAACAGGGTCAGCAGGTTGCCGGCAAACGCGATCCCCATGGCGCAAGCGATCGCGATCGCGAAGCAGACATAGAAGCGGGTCTGATGTTTCTCGTTGTTGCTGCGCATGTAGCCGATGGAGTAGATGGAATTAACGATCCACAGGCTGGAGGCAATGAGGCTGAACAGCATGCCGAGCGGTTCTACCTCAAATGCAATCGATAGCCCCGGCAGCATCGAAAACAGGGTGACCGACGGACGTTCACCGGCCAGTACCTGGGGCGCAAGCCTTACAACGAAAAACAATAATGCCAACGCAGTGATCAGTGTGATTGTTTCGCGCAGGTTCGGCCAGCGGCCGCTGAACGCGATCAACAAGGCGCCGAGAGCAGGGATCGCCAGTGCGATTGCCGGTCCGGTTTCGATCATCGTGCCGACTCCAGCAGCGTTTGCGCCGCGATCGCGGCTGTCCCGGCTGTTGCCGAGGCATCGAGCCCGAAGTAAACGCAGGCAACGATAAGCACCCAGGACGGTATCAGCATGGACAGTGGCGCCTCGCGAACATCCTCGAGCTCGGCTGAAGGTTCGCGGAAGTAGCAGATTTCAATCAGTCGCCAGACATACACCGCGGCCAGCATCGAGCTGATCAGCACCAGTGCCGCGAGCCACCACCAACCCCTCTCAATGGCCCCCATGACCAGATACCACTTGCTGATGAA
>DATKYN010000092.1:0-17526 GCA_035528435.1 Burkholderiales bacterium | reverse complement strand
CCAAGCCGGCGCTTGCCTGACGCGAGATCGATTAGTAGAAGCGATGTCTGTTCATCCGCAACAAGGCATGGCGTCAACGTCCGTCGCACGTCACTGACAGGTGCAAAGGCCGAAATGATCAACGACAGCGGTGCAATCACTTCCTTGTTGCGCCCGCCTTCGGACCAGGCAGTGCGCATCGACATCGAATCCTTGCCAACCGGGATGCTGATGCCCAGTTCGGGGCACAGTTCCATCCCTACGGCGTGCACTGTGTCGTACAACACAGCGTCCTCGTCGCGGTAACCGGCCGGCGCCATCCAGTTGGCCGACAGCTTTACATCACCGAGTTGTCGAATCGAAGCCGCAGCAATGTTGGTGATGGCTTCTCCGATCGCCATGCGCCCCGAAGCCGGACCATCGATCACGGCCAGCGGCGTGCGCTCTCCCATCGTGAAGGCCTCACCGAGCGCAGTGTCGAATCCCAATAGCGTCACCGCGACATCGGCTACCGGCACCTGCCAGGGACCAACAAAGGCATCGCGTGAACACAGGCCACCGACCGTCCTGTCAGCGATGGAGACAAGGAAGGTCTTGTCAGCGACGGCCGGAAAACGCAGCACCCTGCCTACCGCCTCTTCGACGTCGACAGCGGAGATATCAAGCGCCTGTAATCGCTTCTCCTCCCGCACTACCTGCCGCGTCATCTTTGGCGGTTTACCGAGAATGACCCCCAGATCGACATCAACCGGGTTGTTACCGAACAACGGATCACTGACTTGCAGGCAACCATCGTCGCTGGCGGTGCCGAGTACGGCATACGGGCAACGCTCGCGCTCGCACAGCTCCCTGAACGTATCGTAGCGCTCTGGAGCAACCGCGAGCATATAACGCTCCTGCGCTTCATTACTCCAAACCTGCATCGGCGTCATGCCGGGCTCTTCCGATGGTATCTCCCGCAAATCGATGCGTGCGCCGCAACCGGCGCCGTCAACCAGTTCCGGCAGCGCATTCGACAGACCGCCGGCGCCGACGTCGTGAATGGACAGAACCGGGTTGGTGTCGCCCAGCGCCCAGCAGCGGTCGATGACTTCCTGGCAGCGGCGCTGGATCTCGGCGTTGCCACGTTGAACTGAATCAAAATCGAGGTCGGCAGTATTGGCGCCGGTTGCCATGCTCGACGCGGCTCCGCCACCCATGCCGATCAACATGCCGGGACCGCCCAGTTGCACGATAAGGGTGCCGCTACCGAAGTCCTCCTTGAACGACTGATCCGCGGCGATGTTGCCGACGCCGCCAGCGATCATGATCGGCTTGTGGTAACCGCGCACAACCTTGTCGACCGCTTGCTCGTAGGTTCGAAAGTAGCCGAACAGATTGGGCCGGCCGAACTCGTTGTTGAACGACGCACCACCAATTGGCCCTTCGAGCATGATCGACAAGGCAGAGGCAATGCGATCCGGCTTGCCGATGTCATTGCTTTCCCATGGTTGCAGAAAACCGGGAATTCGAAGATGGGATACGCTGAACCCGTTCAAACCGGCTTTGGGTTTGGAACCACGCCCTGTCGCACCCTCGTCCCGGATCTCGCCGCCGGAACCCGTCGCGGCACCGGCGAAGGGTGAAATTGCGGTCGGATGATTATGGGTCTCGACCTTCATCAGGGTATGGGTCGATTCTTCACGCGTGCGATACTCGCCATCGGCATCAGAGCGAAAGCGGTTGACCGTCGCGCCCTCCATGATCGCCGAATTGTCCGAATAGGCCACAACGGTGCCGTCAGGATTGCGCCGGTGCGTCTCACGAATCATGTCGAACAGTGTCTTTTCCTGCGAGACACCGTCGATCACCCAGTCGGCATTGAAAATCTTGTGACGGCAGTGTTCCGAGTTTGCCTGAGCGAACATCATCAGCTCGACATCGGTGGGGTCGCGGCCAATGCGACGGAAATTCTCTACCAGGTAGTCGATCTCGTCGGGAGACAGCGCCAGGCCCATGTCCCGATTGGCCTGCTCCAGCGTGAAAGCGCCGTCATCGATGCCACCTTCAGTGACTGTCACTGTAGTCAGCGGCTTCGGTTGGTAGTGGTGAAACAATTCCCGGGCAAGACTCAGCGAATCCACCACCGTCTCGGTCATCCGATCGTGGATGTGCGGCAGCAAAGTGGCCACTTCTGTCCCGGTCAACGACCTTTGGCCATCGACATGCACATACCAGGCAACACCCCGCTCGATGCGGTGCACCGAATTCAGACCGCAGGCATGGACAATATCCGTCGCCTTTGATGACCAGGGCGAGATGGTCCCCAGCCGGGGCATCACCAACAGAATCTGCGGCGTGGACTGCACCGTATCAGCGCTCGGCCCGTAGGACAGAACCCGTTCGAGCACGCGCTGCTGCGTTGCAGACAGCCGGCGTTCCACTTCGGCAAAGTGCCAGTACTCAGCAGTCAGGCCGGTAACTGCGGGTAAGGCGTCTCGCAGAGAAGAAAGTAGCTTGCGGTGGCGAAAGTCCGAGAGCGCGTTGGAGCCGCGCAGTGACAGAAACCCGGGCATGTAGCGAGCACGATGTGACTAAAGACAAATTATAGCCGACACGGAAATGACGATACGCTCACGGCGTGCAACAAACCGCAGGAAACACACTGCGTCATCGATTTTTTGCAGGATCGTCCTGGTTGCGCGATCGTTTTCCTACGCTATCCTCTTTCGCGCCGCCTGGCCGGGCGCCACCGTCCTTCCCGTCGCTCATTTTGCGCCGTCATGCCACGACTGGTCCCGCATCGACGCGGTGGTGCGCTAAACTGATCCGATGCAGACGATACCGGTATTTCAGGTCAATCAGGTCCGGCTTGTCGAGGAATGGGCTTTCTCCCAGGACCCTCCCCCGCCGCTGATGGAGCGTGCCGGCCGCGCGACCGCCGAACTGGTGCGAAGCCTTGCGCCGGACAATGCGCGGCGCATTCTGGTGCTGGCTGGCCCGGGCAACAATGGCGGTGATGCCTTTGTCGCGGCACGCTATCTGAAACAGTGGTGGTTCGAGGTGCAGGTTGTGTTTACGGGCAATGCCGCAAAGTTGCAAGACGATGCCCGGGCAGCGCACGACGCCTGGCACAGCGCCGGCGGCACCATGACGGACTCGATTCCCGCCGCTTTCGACTGGCATCTGGCCATCGATGGTCTGTTCGGAATCGGCTTGCAGCGGGATCTGGACGAGCGTCACACCGCGTTGGTACACGAACTGAATCAGTCTGACCTCCCGGTTGTAGCGATTGACGTTCCTTCGGGGCTCGATGCAGACAGCGGACAGGTACTCGGTGCCGCGGTGCGCGCGACCCGGACAATTACCTTTCTTGGACTGAAAGCCGGCCTTCTCACCGGTGATGGCCCGGACCATACCGGTGAGATACATCTTGAAGCACTTGGCATCGACAACCCGCCGCTGCCTGACGGTCACGGTTACCTGATCGGCGACGAAGTCATTGCCGCGGCGCTGCCACCACGCACCCGGAACGTCCACAAAGGCCGGTTTGGCGACGTTATTGTCATTGGCGGCGCCACGGGCATGGTGGGCGCCGCCTTGCTCGCCGGACGTTCCGCACTCAAGCTCGGTGCTGGTCGCGTGCTCGTGGGCTTGCTCGGCGAAGGGCCGCCGGTTGATTTCGTACAACCCGATTTGATGTTGCGCAGCGTCGAGGAATTACTCGAACGCGAGGCGGTTGGTGCGGCCGTCATCGGACCCGGACTGGGGCAATCGGATGCAGCCCTTCATGCCTTGTCGAAGGCGCTGCGCATTGACGCGCCAATCGTGCTCGATGCAGATGCGCTGAACCTTGTAGCCACGTCCAGGGGATTGAAGGCCGCCTTGCAGCAGCGTGATCAGCCTGCGCTGTTGACCCCGCACCCGGCAGAAGCAGCGCGTCTGCTTGGCGTGGAGACCCCATTGATTCAGGACGACCGCATCGCTGCGGCACAGGACCTGGCCGCAGAATTCGACGCAGCAGTTGTGCTCAAGGGCTGCGGCAGCGTCTGCGCTCTGCCCGAGGGCACCTGGTGCATCAACACCAGTGGAAATCCCGGCATGGCGACGGCAGGCATGGGTGATGTGCTGTCTGGAATACTCGGCGCGCTGTTGGCACAGGGCGCGCCCGCCCACAGCGCACTACTGGCCGGTGTCCATGTACACGGCCTTGCCGCGGACCAACTGGTGTCCGCCGGGATCGGTCCCGTCGGGCTCACGGCGTCAGAAACAATCGAGGCCGCACGCAGTGTCTGGAACCGGCTCGCGCAGGTGTAAATCAGCGTACTGCCCGACCGTTTTTCCGTGCGCTGTCATCCCCTGGGTCGGCGACCCCTCGAATGAGAGCGGGCATCAGCGCGAACAACGCCAGCGACACCAGATAGCCTGCACCGGCAACCGGATCACGGCCCGCGATATATTCTCCGATTGATTCATTGCGCACGAACATGACGACGCCCCATTCCGCCAGCAGCAGCAAGACCAGGCCCGTAAAACCCACCTGAATCCGGCACCAGCGGCGCGGCGGAATGCGAAACCGGCGCACAATCCAGCGGGCCACGAAATACACAGCCAGCAGCATCAGCGGTGTCTCGCCGATTTCCGCAAGGCGCTCCCCGACCATCGGGACGAAAAGCAGTATGCGCAAGGTACCGAGACTGAACCCGACGCCAAAGACCAGACCGAAGTAGACGAGTCCCATCCGGACAATGTCCTGCCAGGCAATATCGCCAACGGCATTGCTGTTGTCGCGAATCATGGTTCATTATCTCCTCATTCCCAGCAGCGGCCTGCACCCGAGGGGGGGCATTGCCCCGGCAGTTCCCACCCAGATTGCCACGATGGAAGCTGCTCCCGAGTCGTGATACGGTTGAATCTCATAGCTGAATCCCACATTGGAAGAATAACCTCATCGTATGCACGCGAATCCCGGCCAGAAAAGTACTGAAACGAACTCCAAGGTCACCGAAGTCGATGCGTTGGTCATTGGTGCCGGTTTCTCCGGCTTGTACCAACTGCTCTGCCTGCGCGACAAGCTCGGCCTGTCAGTCAGGCTACTGGAAAAAGGCGACGGCGTTGGTGGCACCTGGTACTGGAACCGCTACCCCGGCGCGCGCTGCGACTCGGAGAGCCATTCCTACTGTTATTTTTTCTCCAAAGAGTTGCTGGAAGAGTGGGAATGGTCGGAGCGCTATCCGCAACCGCCGGAAATCATGCGCTACCTCAACCACGTTGCCGACAAATTCGATCTCAAGCGTGACATAGACTTTGGCACCCTTGTCACCGCCGCGCGTTACGACGAGGCGGCCAACCGCTGGGAAGTCGAAACCGATAGCGGACGGCGCTACAGAGCGACCTATCTGATCACCGCTGTCGGCTGCATCTCCTCGGCCAATATTCCTGACATCAAGGGGCTGGATAGCTTCAAGGGTGAGTGGTACCACACCGGGCAATGGCCGCACCAAGGCGTGGATTTTTCGGGCAAGCGCGTCGGGCAGATCGGCACCGGTTCAACCGGTATCCAGGCCGCCCCGGTGATTGCGCAAACGGCGGCGCATCTCACCGTGTTCCAGCGCACCGCAAATTACAGCGTGCCGGCACGCAATGCACCCTTGAGCGACGAGTTCCGAAAGTATGTGCGTGAGCATCATGATGAAATCCGCGAGATCGTCCAGTCCACACCCAATGGCCACCCGTTTCGCATATCCGAGCGCAAGGTGTTTGACATCGATGCGAAAGAACGACAGGCAATCTACGAAGCTGCCTGGGAGAAAGGCGGCTTGCAGTTTCGCGCCGCCTTCCAGGACTTACTTGCCAACAAGGCGGCAAACGATACGGCAGCCGAATTTCTCAAGAACAAGATTCGCTCCATTATCAAGGACCCGAGCACTGCAGAAGCACTCGCTGACGTCGACCATCCGTACGCGGCCAAGCGCCCTCCAATTGATACCAATTACTTTGAGACGTTCAATCGCGACAACGTGATACTGGTCAACCTGCGTAAAGAACCGATTGACTGTATTACGCCGGCCGGCATCAAGACCCGCGATCACGAATACGAACTGGACATCATCGTTTTCGCCACCGGTTTTGATGCGCTGACCGGTACGCTGTTGCGCCTGAACATAGAAGGTCGAGACGGCTTGACCCTGCAACAAGCGTGGAAGTCAGGGCCGAAAACCTATCTTGGTCTGCAGATACCGGGATTTCCGAACTTGTTTACGATCACGGGACCCGGCAGCCCTTCAGTACTGTGCAACATGCCGGTCGCAATCGAGCAACACGTGGAATGGATTACCGACTGCATCGCCTACGCGCGCGAAAATGGCAACGATCGCTGCGAGGCACGTCCGGAAGCAATGGAGCAATGGGTCGAACACGTCAACGAGGCCGCCAACGCCACATTGCTGCCGCAGGTGAAACATTCCTGGTATCTCGGCGCCAACATTCCGGGCAAACCGCGCGTATTCATGCCTTATGCTGGCGGCATGGCACGCTACCGCGCCATTTGTAATGAGGTTGCCGCCAACGCTTACAAAGGCTTCATGATGAGCGGCGGCAAGGCCGACAAGCCGGAAGACCCGAGTGCTGCGCAGGTGAGTAGTTTTTCCGCTGCCGCAAAGACTGATTCCCCCGGCGTTTAAGGCTCACCGCGTTTGGTGCTAAACGAACAGATATCGGCCTACACCCCGGGAGCGATCACCATTGAGAAATCGATCTGACGGGAAACAACTGAAGGGGCTGGAAGCAACCAACACGCGCAACAACCATCATGGAGAACCCGAATGCAAACCAACAGGCCGGTTCGCGAGAAGTTCACAACATGAGCACTGCCGATCAGTTTATCGGAACCTGGGAGCTGGTCTCTACGAGATTTCACGCAGAAGACGGAACGCGGGTCGACTCACCCTACGGCAGCGACCCGCAGGGCATTCTGATGTACGACGCCAATGGTTTTATGGCGGCACAATTGTGCCAGGGTCGCCGCCGGCCGTTCCCGACCGCGGATCGAAAGGCTGGCGATGACGAACAAACACGGGCCGCCTTCGAAAGCTACCAGGCCTACTGCGGGCGCTACAGGATCGACCTTGAAGAGTCGATGATCATTCACACGGTCATACAGTCTTTGTTGCCGAACTGGGTGGGCACCGAGCAACGCCGCCACTTCACGTTCACAGATGGACAACTGGTCCTGCGCACGCCTCCGATGAGCATAGGGGGCCGACTGGTGAGCGGCGAACTGCAGTGGAAACGACGCGATTGATACGGCAGAGCGATGGTCAGCTGCCTGCATAACAGGCATCGTTAGCGCTTCACCGCCGGTAACACAGACAAAAGCAAACCGGTCGCGGTGATTCCACTACACTGCGACCGGCCTAACCGGGCCTTAGTCGTATACGACCATGCAACGCACTTCGATGCTCCATCGATCCGGGGCGTCGGGCGGCGTTGCGGGATCTTCGAACGCGCTGTGGAAACTGAATGTGCAAGGCGCGTGATTCCCGCCGCCAGCATCTCCCTCGGCACCTTTGGTGCGCGCAAGTTTTCCCTCGGAGTCCCACTGCTTGATCAACAGCGCCTCGTCACGGGTGATCTGCGGATAATAGAACCACTGATGACGTGGTGAATATTTTGCGAAATAGTTCTCCCCGATCCGGTCCTGATAGTGAATTTCGAACACCACCAGGTCTTCGGGCTGCACGCAGTCAGCGTCACAAAGGGCGAGCGGATGGGTCGCGACAGGCTCCTTCGCAATATTGCGCCAGACATTGATGATAGCGAACCTGCCGTCTTTACCAAGTGCCTTCTCGACCATTTTCGAATCTATCAGTGCCTGCCCTTCGCCGAGAACGGTCCGCAAGGTATCGTTTGAAGTCGGTGGTTTGGTGAGATCGCGCAAACGCTGGGGAGAGCTTGTCAGGGTGTAGTCCCCGTGCACCATGTGCGCAGGGCCCTGAACCTGCTGCCCTCCGGCAATTCGTTGTTTTCCTTTCTTGCCGGATGCAGACCTGACGTTATGGTCGAACGCGAACGCCCGGGCACCCGTGAATTCCTGAACGATATCTGCGCATTGCCCGTAGTATTTCCTGACGACTTGTTCCTGATCGAAGAAATCGACCCCACCTTCGGGAAGTGGTCGTGTCAGGAGCTCAAAGCCGTTGGTGATGATGGTTCGACGGTTCGCCCCCTCGAGCCGACGGGCGTTATGGACCGGCACTTCCCGTTGTTCGCGGTCCACGCCTTGCCAGTTCGAATCGCTGCCATCCTTGTCTCTGCGGGTTAGCACTTTGCCATTTCGGTAGAGCGAAGATTCCGCCGAGGCTTTCAGGTAGGTGAAGATGCCCGTCGTATCCTGTTCACCTTTTAATTGCGCAGACTCATCTTTCATCGTTGTAACCTTTGACGTTATGACTGGAGGTGTTTCAGTCCCACCACGTCGGGCATGATACATCGGTGGCGGGTTTCAGGCATCGGCAACACCCCCGATGGCCAGCCACAAGCCGCGCCTGCGGCCGGCGAAACGACTTGACTATTGCCGGGTGCCACCGATCCGGCGGTTCGGCCGCCCTGTTCCGCTCACCGGCGTATGCCGGGATCAGGCTGTGCGCTGACTCAGTCACCCCCGGCCTGAAAAATCCCTTCGAACAGCGCGATGAAGGCCGGGTCGTTCAACGTGCCAACATGACTATTGGCAAAACCGTACATGCGAACAGATTCGCTCTGTAACTTCAGGGGAATCTGGCTCTCCAGACCCACGACGCCATCGCCCCCACTTCCCGGCTGATACGAGAACACGAGGTGATACGGGATCTGCCCGGGCCATGCCTTGCTGTGCAAGCGCTCAAGAAACGCACTGTCTGTCGCAACGTCACGCCATGCCGGCACGACGACCGGTGACAGATCTACGCCCGAAGCCGCACTCGTCATTCCACCCATCGGGCTATTGATGGTCATTACCAGACCAATCTGACTCGCGCGATCCGGGAATCCTTCGACATACTTCCTGACGAAGGAATGCGCGACCAGACCGCCCATGCTATGGGCGACTACGTCGAATTGTTCGAAACGGTATTTACTCTGCAAATCCGTAATCGCCTTGACAAGGTAATCACTGACCATGTCCAGGCGCAGGCCGCTCGGATAATACAGAACCCAGGCCTGGTACTTGTTGGCATCCAGCGACTCGATCAGTTCGCGCAAGTCGGTTGGCCCGCCGGAAATCCCGTGCACGAAAACAACCGGCACCTTCGTCGCGTCATACTCCTCCAGGAACAACAGGCCGCCGCCCACGGACACGAGAAAATCCACGGGGCGCCACATACCCATGCCATAGTTATCGCGATTGAACTGCGGATCATCCAGCGATACGACCTCGCCGATACTCTTGACGATTTCCGATTCGGCAATGACCGCGCTCTGGCCATTGGCAAGCACCGGGGGATCGCCGCTGATGACGATGGTTTCCAGTTCGACCGTCTGCCTGGATTCGATCCTGAACGTCATCGGTTCGGTACTGAAATTGCCGTGCTCCTGACCACGCTGGAAGCGTCCGTCCTGGTTGACGTCAACGAACGCGGCGACGAGATACTCGCCGGGCTCGGCCGCAAATTCATACTGGCCCGTGGCCGTGGCGATGACCTGATTCTCCAGGGTAAAGACGCTGTCCTTGACTTCGAACCGGAGCACGACCACTGGCCCGGTTTGCTCGCTTTGCACATCGACCTTGCCCTTGATCTCGCCGAGGTCATCGACGATGCCGATTTGCCGATTGATTTCTGCCAGCCCGCATGCCGAAACCAAAAAAGAAACGATCACAAGAAGCGCGACCAGCCTGAGTCCATTCACCATTTGCACTGTTTTCGTTGGCGACGGGGTTGCCCTAGGTCAGGGCGCGAAAAGTCAGTATTCCAAGGACCGTCATGACAATCGAGCCAATGACATGGGTCGACAGCAGCAGTGCCATCCAGCCATAGCGCGCAGAATTGAGCAGACCAACGGCCTCCGCTGAGAAACTGGAAAATGTCGTCATGCCGCCGAGAAAACCGGTAATGATCAACAATCGCATCTCGACCGGAAGGTCGGCATGCTGCGAGAAAAACTCGACGGCAATACCAATCAGGTACCCACCGAGAAGATTGGCTGCGAGCGTCCCCAGTGGCAAATTGGGAACGAGCGCATTTAACCCGATGCCAAGCCACCATCGTATCCATGCACCGAGTGTCGCACCTACCCCAACCGCAAGAAACCCCGTGTAGGGCATGCGCCCCCCTCTTCCTGACATCAGCAGCAATTATAGGTCTCTTGCGCTATATCAGGGCGCACTGAAACCGTATTGCTGAAGAATGGCCCGGCCCGGCGCGGAGTTGACGAACTCGACAAAACGCAAAGCCGCATCAGCCTGGCGGCTATCGGCAACGACTGCGATTGGATACGCGATCGGCTCTGTTGTCGGCACTTGCATCAGCACTCGAATTTTTTCCGGCATGACGCGGGCATCGGTCGCGTAAACAAACCCGGCATCGACCTCCCCTCGGGCGACATAATCGAGACTCTGGCGCACGTGCTGGGTATTGATATATTTTTGCGCCAGAGTCTCCCACAAGCCCGCGGCCTGCAAGGCCAGTTGTGAATAATGCCCGACAGGCACACTGGCCGGATTACTGATGGCGATGCGTCGAACATCATCCGATCGCAAATCGGTGAGCGTTCCAATAACAACATTGGAGTCGGCTGGTCCGATCAGCACCAACGCATTGCGTACGAAATCGCGCCGGCTGGCAGCACGAATCAGGTTCTTCTGCTCAGCACGATTCATGGTCTCCTGGTCCGCGCTGGCGAACACGTCAACCGGTGCACCACGCGCAATCTGCTGCACCAACTGGCCGGAGCCAGCGAAATTCATTGCCACTGTTGTGCCCGGATTCGCCTGCTCGAACGCTTCACCAATCGCCGTAAACGCATTGGTCAGACTGGCCGCAGCAGATACGATCAACTCGGCCGAAACGGCATTACCAGCCGACACCAGCAGGACCAGAGCAATTGCAAGTCTTCGGCGCAATTCGCTCACCTGAGTCTGCGAAGAAATACACGGCGAGTCATCCCGCACGGATACACCGTTTTTACGGTACGCGTCGGTTGGCTCACTACCCGGGGAAAATAACTATTCGTCACCACGTGCCTCATCCGTTTGTCGCCCTTCCGCGGCAACTCCCGATGCTTCCATCAACATTTTGCGAATGGCTCCTCGCACGGGGTTGCCCAGTGCGTCACGATAAGGTGCACCCTTCAGATCGACGGTACGATCAACGCGGCCCTTGTGCAGCAGCAGCAGACGCTCCGCAAGCGCCGCCACATCCTGCGGGTCGTGAGTTATCACCAGGAGCGGCACCTTGAACAGCCATTGCGTATTGAGGAGTTCCTGGCGCATGCGAATCCGGAGCAACGGGTCGAGGGCCGCAAAGGGTTCGTCGAGCAACAGAATCGCCGGCTTGCGTAACAAAGCGCGCGCCAGCCCGACCCTTTGACGCTGACCACCGGACAGTTGCCAGGGGTGGCTTTCAGCCAGCTCGGAAATTTCAAACAGCTCCAACAAGTCGCGCACGCGGCGCCGTACATTCTCGTCCGGCCGGCGACGCCACCACGCAGTCTCGGAAAACGCGACATTCTCTTCCACATTCAGGTGCGGAAACAGCGCGTAATCCTGGAACAAATATCCGACATTGCGATCGCGGGTTGGAATGTTGATCCCGGCCGCAGAATCGAATAACACCCGTCCGTCAACCGCGATCCTTCCCTCATCCGGCATTTCGAGGCCGGCCAACGCCTTCAACGTAATACTCTTGCCAGCACCGGACGCGCCAAAAATTACATTGAGGTCGTCCTCACAAACAAACGCCACATTCAGCGCAAACGCCTGTGATCCGGAGCGCAGGGTCTTGCGAATATCGACTTCAATGCGCACGATCAGGTTAGCCTGCGGCGTAGCGCGGCTTAAGGAAATGCCCGGATGCGACCAGGATCAGCACGCAGACCAGGGAGGTTACGATTACAAGAAAATTAGCCACTTCATCATTGCCGGCCTGCACTGCCTCATAGACTGCGATGGACAGCGTCTGGGTGCGCCCTGGCAGGCTTCCCGCCACCATCAAGGTGGCTCCAAATTCACCCAGCGCGCGGGCAAACGCGAGCATCGCACCAGCGAGAATGCCGCGCCACGCCAACGGTAATGTGACGCGAACAAACACATGCCACTCTGATTTTCCCAATACTCGCGCCGCCTGTTCGTACTCGCGCTCCACGCCTTCGAATGCGGCACGGGCAGCTTTGTACACAAGTGGAAACGCAACCACAGCCGCTGCGATGACCGCTCCCTGCCAGGTAAATACCAATGTAATTCCAAGCTCCTTGTCGAGCCACTCACCAATGATCCCGCGCCGCCCTATAACGACGAGAAGGTAATAACCCAACACGGTTGGCGGCATGACCATTGGCAGGGTCATCACGGCATCGAGCAATCCCCGTCCGGGAAAACGCCATGTCGCCACCGCCCGTGCCGCGAGAATGCCGCCGGCCGTGGCTGCGAAGGTTGCCCAGCCGGCAACCTTTAGGCTCAGAAATAGCGGGATGAGTACCGCTTCATAGGTAAGGTTCACGTTATTTGGTCAGCCGGAAAGCGTGCTCTGAATCCGGTCCGGCTGCAGCTTGAATCCAGGGAAAATGTAACACCGTTTTACCCGACTGGATATAGCGCTCGGGAAACCACAACACGATAGCCGGGCAGCCGACAAAAAAGCGGCGCTTCATTTGAAGCGCCGCAGTAATGCTCGAAAAGGGGAGAAACGGGGCGTTCCTACCTGTCCGTTTTCCCGTACCTACGCTGTATTTAACCGGATATAGCGGCGGCCGTCAAGCCATTGCACGGCCATAACCCGAATTACCCCATAAGCTCTTGTTATATTGTGTGCCGTCCGCCGGTCAGGACATCAGGTCGGAAAACTGCGCCATTTCACGCGCCACGCTGGCACACGCTTTTTTTTCCATCACTCGATAGCGTCTGACCACATCGCGCCCCAGCTCGGTGACACGCGCGCCCCCGCCCTGGGCACCACCGGTCAGTGTTTCGACCAGCGGGGACTTGAAGCTCGCGTTCATCGTATCGACCAGCAGCCAGGCTCGCCGGTAGGACATTCCGAGCTTGCGGGCAGCGGCTGAAATAGAACCACTCTCGGCAATCGCGTCCAGCAGATCGGCTTTACCCGGTCCCATCGCAATCGACTTGCGGAAACTGATGCGCAACTGCGGCCGCATGGTCGACTCTGAACTTGCTTCCATCGATCCGGGATCCTCCGACCCCTTCTCCGGCACGCTCATGGCTACGACCAGCGCCCTGCTGCCGCGTCGTCACTGGCACGCGCATCGACCCAACGCGCCCCGTCCGGCGTGACTTCCTTTTTCCAGAATGGCGCCTGTGTCTTCAGATAGTCCATTAAAAACTCACAGGCCTTGAACGATTCGCCACGATGGGCACTGGTCACGACCACCAGGACAATCTGATCGAGGGGTTCAAGCGTACCGACCCGGTGCACGACCAGCGCGTCATAAATGTCCCAGCGTTGCATCGCCTGCCCCACGATTTCCTCAAGCGATTTCTCTGTCATCCCCGGATAGTGCTCAAGGGTCAGCGTCGCGACTGCGTCGCCGTCGTTCAGGTCGCGCACGATGCCAATGAAACTGGTGACTGCGCCAACTTTCGGATTGCCTTCGCGCAGCCTGGCAATCTCGGCTCCAGCGTCAAAATCTTCTTTCTGTACCCGTACCGGCATACCATCAGCCCCCGGTGACCGGGGGGAAGAATGCAACTTCCTCTCCGCCACTGATGACCATCTCGGGTCCGGCCATATCCTGATTGACAGCCACCCGCACGGACCTGCCAGCACCGAGCTCGGTCGCCCAGGCTCCGCCCCGGTCGCGCAGAAACGCGGTCAGGCCCGCGACCGTGTTAACCCCTTCCGGCAGGACAAGATCCTCTTGTTCCTTGCCAAGCGCTTCGCGCAATCGTGCGAAATAAAGAATAGTGATCGTTGCTGTCTGGGTTTCGTTCGGTTTCATATGTCGATTTTACCCCTACGCGTCCGGTTCGAATTCAGCAGCGTTGGCCAGTACAAACGCCGCGATGCCCGTGTAGTCCTCCAGAGCAAATTGCGGCATCGGCGTATCGATGGCTTCGTCAGTGGCAATGCCAAGGATATCCGGATCTCCCGCATACAGAAATGGCGCGCCGTGCGCCAGACGATGAATCTCGAGCTTCGGGATGCGCTGTTTCTTGAAGCCCTCCACCAACACGATGTCACAGGGTGACATGCGACGAAGTTGTTGCGGCAATTCAGGTTCAGCCTGATCGCCTACCTCGTGCATCAGTACCCAGCGTCGCGCTGAGGTGAGCATTACTTCGCTCGCCCCTGCTTTTCGATGCCGGTAGGAATCCTTTCCAGGCACGTCAACATCAAACGCATGATGCGCATGTTTAACCAGCGAGACACGCACACCCTGCTCAACCAGCAGCGGGATGACGTTCTCGATCAAGGTTGTCTTGCCGCTACCCGAATAGCCGGCGAATCCGAACACTTTCATAACGAGTTGTCCAACCGACCATTTGTCATGTGCAAACGCACCACGCCTGGAAGGCCGAGAAGATCCCGGTCATGGCACGCAATCAACAATGTACGCCCTTCAGCGCCAATTGCATCAATCAACCGGGTAACCAGCTCCTTGCCATTGTCATCAAGATTGGCAGTTGGTTCATCGAGAAGATACAGGCCCGGGTCAAGCGCATGGGCCCGGGCCAGCGCGACGCGCTGCTTCTCGCCCGCCGACAGTCCGCGTGGCGGGCGATCCACAAGCGCACCAATGCCAGCCCATTCAATGGCAGCAGCCGCGCGCCGCTTCACTTCCGCACCGGAAGCGCCTGCTGCCCGAAGACCAAAGGCAATGTTTGCCTGCACCGAAGTCGAAAACAGCATCGGATGATGCTGCACGAAACCGAGCTGCCGGCGCATACGCTCTGGATACTTCGCGAGATCGACAGGCGCACCGTCAAACAGGAATCGCGCACAGGTAGCGCGATCCAGCCCGGCCAGAACCCGCAGCAGCGTCGTCTTGCCCGCCCCGTTTGCTCCGGACAGCAGATAGGTTCGACCACGCGTCAAATCCAGGCGCTCGACATCAAGAATGACCTGACTGGCGGCAGTGCGCTTCAAACCCGCGCACGAAAGCACCAGGTCATCGGGAGCGGCGTCACGCAGCGTGGTATTCATCGAACCCAGGGTTACAGGTGCCGTGCTCATTGTCTTTGCGCTCCCGCTCCCTGTGCCCAGGACATCGCGAAATTGACACCAAGTGCCAGTGCCATCAGGACGATCCCGAGGGCAACGCCCTGGGCAAATTCACCTTTGGTGGTCTCGAGCGCAATCGCGGTGGGCATGTTACGCGTCATCCCGGCGATATTGCCACCGACCATCAGGGCGCATCCAACCTCCGAGATCACGCGACCGAATCCGTTGAACACTGCCGCCATCACACCGAAACGGACTTCGCCCAGAACCGTCAGCGCCGTTCGCAACCTGCCGGCACCAAGCACAATGGCGGTTTCTCGAACCCGCGGATCTGCTCCCTGCACGGCCGACAGTGTGAACGCCACCAGAATAGGCGCCGCGATCAACATCTGGCCGATCATCATTGCAGTTTGGGTAAACAACAAATGCAGAGATCCGAGGGGACCCTGCCGCGACAACAGCATGTAGAGCAACAAGCCGACGACGACGGTAGGGAACGCAAATAACGCCTGCGTGATCACGACGATAAGCCGCCTGCCGGGAAACGACTGGGTCGCGAGCAGATAGCCAGCAGCAATTGCAAGTGGTGATATCAGTATCAGCGCGCCGACGGAAATCTTCAACGACACCCAGACGATGCGCCAGAGCCCGGAATCTCCCGAGACAAGAAGCTCCAGCGCCTGGCGGGTTGTCTCGATCAGTTCCACTGGCGTCAGCGCGCGGCGTTTGGAAAGAACAACTGCTTGCCGTCAATCTTGAACTCGCTGATAGCCTGTTGGCCCTGAGCAGAGGTCAACCATTCGATAAAGCGCATTGCATCGTCGAAATTGATATCGGAATACTTTGCAGGATTCACGGCCATGGCACCGTACGGATTGAACAAGCGCGTGTCGCCCTCCACCAGGATTTGCAAATCGAGCTTGTCTTTCATCGCGTAATAGGTCGCGCGGTCGGTCAGCGCGTAGGCACCCAACTCGGACGCCATCAACAATACTTCGCCCATGCCCCTGCCCGCGGCGCGATAGCCGGCATTTTCAGCGGGCTGTATTCCCAGTTCCGCCCAATAGCGCACCTCCATTTTGTGGGTTCCGGAATCGTCACCGCGCGAAACAAACGACGCCTGCGTGTCGGCGATTCGGGCGAATGCCTCGATTGCGTCTCGTCCTCCGCGCAGCGCCGCTGGATCACCAGCCGGGCCGACAATCACGAAATCGTTGTACATCACATCACGGCGATTCACGCCATGTCCCTGAGCGATAAAGCGATCCTCGTCGGGACGGCTATGCACCAGCACCGCATCGACGTCGCCGTTCTCGCCCAGCTTGAGCGCCTTTCCGGTACCGACGCTGATAACGCGTACCGTGATTGCGTGCGCCGCCTCAAATCGCGGCAGCAAGAATCGGAGCAAGCCGGAATTATCAGTACTGGTCGTGGTGGCGAGACGGAGATCGCGTGCGACCGCGTTGTTCGCGGCAAGGCCCAGGACAAAGCCAAGGGCACTGATGATCGAGATCAAGCGACAAAGGTGAATCAATCCATTGCTCCTTCAAACCATGCACACCGGGCCCGCGGCTGAAGGCGTACCGTTTGGCAACGCGAGGCTCGACCCGATCGTTATGTTTGCTCTGATATATCGCGATTTATTATCCCAGATTACGGCAAAGCGGAAGGAATCGAATCGCGGATGTTGTGGCGGGCGGGAATGCTGGCATGGCCTGACGACTTCCTGGAAAGCATCATTCCACTGCTAAGGCACTGCCTCACCCCTCGACGTCAAGTACGGTAGCAGCAGCGGGGGCAGGTACGGCGCCATGCGGTCAAGGTGCCGTCCCCTTATTGTGCTATTCGTTCATGCACTGCACGCTTAATGCGCTACCCGTTCACCGTGCTGGACCTTCACGGCGTGACACGACAGTCAGGACTTGACGTCCTTGAGCCAGAGTTCATGGTGTTCTTTGGCCCAGGTCTCGTCGACGTATCCGGTGCGCATTGCCTTATAGGCGCCTTCAGTGCCGATGGTTCCCATGTAGATGTGGCCAAGCGACGCAGCCATGAACAGCAACGCGCCGACACCATGCGTGATGTTGGCAATCTGCATAGTGAAGCGCGTCTGCTCGAAATTCGGAAAATTGAGTATCAGGCCGGATATTCCGACCACCAGCCCAAGCAGCGCCACGCCGCCCCAGAACCAGCCCTT
>DATKYN010000091.1:0-13544 GCA_035528435.1 Burkholderiales bacterium | reverse complement strand
CGACGGCAAGAACTATCTGCCGCTTGATGACGGACCCGGACGGGTGCTGACGGAGTTTTTCTCCTAGTCAGGTTCCCCCGGCACACCGACGGCGTCCCCGAGACGAATCTGGCCACTCTTGAGAATGCGACAAATGATGCCGCCGTGACCGCGCATCGCGTTATAACCCCCGGGACCGAGCACTTCTTCCATCCGCGAGCACGGTTCACAGGCTCCCGTGCCTTCCAGCAGGACCTCACCGATGGTGAATTCGCGGCCGCGCAATGCGAACAAATTGATTCCCGAGACAGCGATATTCCGCCGTAAGGACGCTGCAGCCACTTCCGGAACGCCCAGCAGTTGCGCAACCACGGCGAGATGTTCCGCCTGAATCAGCGTCATCTGGCGTTTGCCGTTCGATTTCGTTGCATAGTGATCACCGATCAATCCATGCGCTGCAACCGCCTCGACTTCTTCAAGTGACACCAGCGCCGCGCGACGTTTAGGCCGGGTGCCAATCCATTCAACTTTTCCCTGTCTCGGGAAAGTCGCCATCAGTCTTGCGAGGTCACTACCGGGATTCACGGCGAGAAATTTTCCTGGGAAGAGACAACAAACACCAGACTATCCGTTAATCGACAGCTTTGCATCGTAAAGCAATGGCCTCCTGGCGCAACTAACAGTTCGATGTCCCCGAGCAAGCGGACCCGCACGGCCATCCCGGTTTCACTGGGCCGGATTCTCCGATGAATGTGATCTCATTTCGAGCCGCAGCGGTTGATCTCTGCTATTGTGCCTCGCCTGACATTACTGGCTTGGCCGACTGACGCCGCGTAACAACTTCTGCCTACTGACTCACTGAGGTGTGATCGTGACCATTCGCAATATTCTGGTTTTTCTTGCGGATCCCCGCTTGCCAGACCGATCAAAGCCAGGGGGGCACTTCACCGCAGACGATTTCGATCAGGTCGAGCGCCTGCGCGGGGCACTGGCGGAGCTGACCGAGCGCAACTTCACCTACCTTGATGATCATCGCCAGTTGTTCGCCACCCTGCGCGACAGATCTCCCGCATTCGTTCTCAATTTCTGTGATACCGGTCTGGGCAATGACGCCCGGCGCGAGTTGCACGTGCCGGCCTTGCTGGAAATCCTCGGGCTGCCCTATAGCGGCTCCGGACCGGTAGCCCTCGGTCTTTGCTACGACAAGGCGCTGGTGCGCGCAGTGGCGATGGCCCATCGCGTGCCGGTGCCTGATGAAGCCTTTCTGCGCTCCGGTGATGCACTGCCTGAATTCAGCTATCCCGCCTTTATCAAACCCAACCGCGGCGACGGCAGTGTCGGGATTACCGAGGCGGCTATCGTCGCCGACGCACATGCTGCACGAGCGCGGGTCGAGGCTTTGCGTCAGGAGTTGCCCGGCTGCGATATTCTGCTGCAGGAGTATCTGAGCGGCATCGAGTACGGCTTCGGTCTCATCGGCAACGCAAGTACCGGATTCACCGCCCTGCCGATGCTGGAAGTCAATTACGACAAACTCGACCCGAAACTGCCACGGCTGCTCAGTTACGCCTCCAAAGTAGATCCGCAGTCACCCTACTGGAACGACATCAGCTTCCGTCCGGCCGCATTGGACAGTGCCACGCAGCGACAGGTGCAGGACTGGTGCGCATCCCTGTATGACCGCCTGCAATTGCGCGACTATGCGCGCTTCGATTTCCGCGCCGATCGCGATGGAAATCTGAAGCTCATGGAAATCAATCCGAACCCGGCCTGGTGTTGGGACGGCAAACTTGCGCACATGGGCAAACTGGCCGGGCTCTCCCACAGTGATGTTCTGAAATTGATCATCGAAGCTGCCGAGCAACGTTGCGCAACGACCTGACGGATTGTCAGAAAAATGGCGAGCGGCTCACGAGTAGCAAGCCGCTCTTGCAACAAGCAGCCAGCCCTAAAGACAATCGCGCGGGATAAATTCGTCCCACTCCTGCGAGAAGACCTCTTCGGTGCTATCACCCTCGCGCGCACTCAGTCGTGCCCGGAGCCGGAACTGATTGGCATCGGCCGTCAATTCCGTCTCCGCTCGCACCCTGATCGACCATTCGCCGCGCCGCATCATCAGTCGCTCGCTGATTTCGGCACGCGCACTCAGTGGGTCGTTCTCGCCGATTGAAAACTTCCGTTCGACCGTATGCCCGAGGTCCATGTCGATCGCATCAATGTGCATGACCGCTCCCGTCTCCAGATCACCGCCAGCGCTGAATAACCGGTACACCGTATTGTGGGTTGTGAGATCGCGCTCGTAACTTCGCGTGAATTCATGTGGTGCCAACGCAGACTGGACAGTGGATGCCGGCGCCGCCTCGGCGGGCTTGAACGGGGCTAACTCCTGGTCGAGTTGATGAGGCGCACGAAGCGGCAACTCCAGGCGGCTCGCGCTGCATTCAACCGACAACGTGACGGGTGTTGGCGCTGGCCATACCAGCGGCCAGTAACTCGTCGAAAGTGCAAGCCGTAATTGATGCCCCGCAGGAAACCGGTGTGCGATATCGTTCAGGGCTACCGTGACGTCAACCGTTTCACCGGGGGAGAGTGGCCGTGGATGCTCATGACCGATACGATGTGAAAGATTGAGCACGCCATAGGTCACCAGGGCGGACGTGCTGTCGGGTGACACGTCGTTCAGCCGCACGGCGAGCAAAGCCTGCGGGGCGCTCGCCGTCAAGCGCAACACAACCCGGGGTGCGCCCAGAATCTCCATATCATTCGTGAACGGCGGACTGTCAAAAACCAGAGAGCGGCCATCGTCTGCGCGCTGGTCCATCGGCGCCTCACCTTCGGCGCCGAATCCGCACCAGTCACCACCGGTACTGCCGGTAGTCTGTGGCGATTGAACATCCACCCGACCCGGCTCCCCCGGTGCGTCGCGCAACACAAATGCCGAGTCGAGGTGCCAGCTGCGATTCACAATGCGCGATGATGGCCACGTTGTCTCCGCAACCCAGCGGCCGCTGCGCTCATGATGCAGTGGCTGCGGCGGTGCGCTGTCCTGCATCCACACGCGCAGCATAGGCTCGGTCATGATTCCGGTTTCAACGCCTTTCAACCAGTGATCCCACCAGCGCAGCGCTTCCTGCATATAACCGATACTCGGACCCGGCAGCGCGTTGTGCGGAAAAGCATGAGCCCACGGCCCGATCAATCCCTTGCGCGGCCCGGTGAGCCTCGCCAGCAATCGGCCGACCGCATTCGAGTAGCCATCGGCCCAGCCTCCGATTGCGTACACCGGGCAAGCAATGCGGCTGAAATCCTCACATACTGATCCCTGCTTCCAGTACTCGTCGCGGCGTTGATGGCCAAGCCACACTGCCGGGAACGGCCGATTGTGACGCAAGCGTTCCAGCCACATATCGCGCCAGCGTGGACCGACGATCTCGGGGTCCGGCGGAAGCGCATTGAGGCCGAAGAGCACCGTGCCCCAGATCTGATTCTCATTGAGCAAACAACCGCCCATGTAGTGCGCATCGTCGCTGTAACGATCGTCAGCGGCGCACAACGAGATGATGGCCCTCAACGCTGGCGGTCTCAGGGCGGCGACTTGCAGGCAATTGAAACCGCCCCAGGATATTCCGGTCATGCCGACACTTCCATCGCACCACGGTTGCGCTGCCAACCACGCGATCACCTCAACCGCGTCAGCCTGTTCCTGCGGATGGTATTCATCGACCAGGATACCGTCGGAGTCCCCCGAGCCTCGCACATCCACTCGCACCGCTGCATAGCCATGGGCGGAAAAATAGTGATGCATGGGCTCGTCACGCGCACGCATGAAATCGCGCTTGCGATAGGGAATGTATTCGAGTATTGCCGGGACCGGATGCCGTTCGGCATCGTCAGGCAACCAGATACGGGCCGCCAGGCGGCACCCGTCAGCAAGCGGGATAAACACATTCTCTATCTCCCGTACCGGATGGGGAAGATCGCTGCGTTCATGGTAGTTCACAGGCCCGGCCTCATCCCGCCGATTTACGCCAGGGCCCCAGATTCTGCGCCGACCAGAATGACAACGCGAGATCCTCGCGTGCTTTCATGCCAGCTTCGAGCTCGTCGCAATTGATCACCGCCAGGCGAAAGCCGCCAGGCGGCATGGCATGCAGTTCGGGGGCAATATCTTCGTGGAACGTGATCTGCACACTGCGAATACCCGGTCGCGCACGCAAACTGTCGACAAAATCCTCCGGCGGCTTGGTGTAGTGAATGTTGTGCCCGCCGAACAGAACGACGCTGTAACCGGTGTGACGGTCGTCATCAGCATAACGCCAGCGGCGCCGGGCATACAGCTCCACGATCGCTTCCAACCAACCTTTTCCGTAAAGATCCGGCCACTGGTCGGCGAAGCGCAAATGAACTTCAATGATGCGTCCACCGATAGTTTCGATATTCGCCGCACCGCTGTATCCGCGCAGATGACGACGTAACCAATCGCCGCAGTAGCGCTCAAGTTCCGGCCGCTCCGCCTCATCTATCTTCCAGTAATCGAACAGGCCTTCCCCAAGTGTTGCACCGATTGTATGGCGCCACCATTGCGCCTCGCCGCCGAGAAGCACCACGTCGGAGCTGACGTGCTCGCCGTTCATCATTTCCATCCACATGTGCCCGGCGGCGTTATGTAATTCCAGTTCGTCGGCAGTCCCGATCACACGACCGCCCACACCCATACCATGCAGGTTGTAAATCGGTTTACTGAAAACGGGAAAACTTTTAGGTGGCACGCCATGAGGCGCCCCGGCGATGCCCTGGGTATCGCAAACGAGCAGCTTGTTGTAAATCCACCGATACTCCGGGTAAAACTCGTAGGCATGCTCGTCATCTGTAGGAATCAATACATCTTCCGGGCAGGCAACGTTCTGGAAGTACTGCATCCGCCACGGGTCTCGCTCAATGATCGGCAATTTGGCACTCCTCGTAAACGTGCATAAGGTCGAAACGGCTCAAGGCCAGAATCATAATCCCTTCGTGGACATTGTTTAGCCCTCGAGCGCGAAACAGCCTGAAAAGTCGCCGAAGCGCTCGGCAGTCCTGAGGAATAGCTCGAAACTCGAAACGGAGCGACCACCCGATCGTTTGAAGAACGGCGTAGCAGCAGCCTTCGCCATCGGTTCACCGTAACATGGAACCGGTCAACAGAAATGCGGAAACAGCAGTGAAAAAGTCGGTGTTGACGGCTTTCATCGAGGTCGTAGCTGCTTGCGTAATAGCTCTTGGCGGCTGCGAGAATCAGCCGCAAATCGCCGGCAATCAGCGACATGGATACTGATGAGCGCACGGCCGGTCGCTGGGTGTGGCTGGGGTTGGTTTGTGACGGCGCGCAACAAGCCAGAGTATTTTATGGCGCGATTTTTTCGTGGCAATTCGATACGGCGATCGGTGGATCGGGGGAATAGTTCATCAGCGCCGACAGGATGATGACTCGCGTGCCGCAAAATAGCTGGCCTCGATGTCAGTATCCAACCTCGAGGCAACCGAAGTGCAAGTCCGGTCCACCGGTGGTGAAGTCGTGATTGAGCCAGGGTTCTTGCCGGGCCATGACAACGTTGCCTTGATCACCAATCCAATGGGTGGCGCGCTTGCCCTGTTGTCATGGCCAGATGACGGGAAAGGCGGTGAGTGAAGACCCGCGGCCTTGCGTTAAGGCTGTGCGCCATCGCGATGCTTCCCGCATTGATCACCGGTGTGCCTCCGGCAGCGGATCGGTCCATTATCAGTATGGAGCAGAATATTGCGACCCTTGGTTCCGTCACGGCGTGATCGTCCAGCCGCCACCACCAGGATACCGGCCGCACCCTGAACAGCCGATAGGCAAACCACTGCCTGCGCGACCAATGCCGCGTCCGGGGCTGCTGATGTGGCCTGATACGGTTGCAAACACCCGGCATCGCATCGCAATGACTCCCGGCCGGGCAGCTTGTGAGTCAATAGCACGCGGATGAGGAATTCGAAACGGCAACCGAGACAGCCCGAAAACCCTGTTTCGGGCATCAATATTGCACGTGCTCTCGCCTGCGCAGACGGCACCTTCCCGGGGACCCCGGGGGCCAGGAACAACTTGCGAGCACGCCGGTACGCTGGCGAAGCACCTCATGCCCAGACCCGGAATAGTTAACACGCAACCCAATGCTCATCAAAGTCAATACAAGTGATCTGAAGATCGGCATGTTCATTAGCGAGCTCGATCGCCCCTGGATCGATACACCGTTTCTGATCCAGGGTTTTCTGATCGATGACATCAGCCATATAGCTCGCTTGCGTTTGTATTGTCAGTACGTATACGCCGACACACGGCGTTCGGCAGCAGGCGTGTTGCCGAATGCGCAGCCCCGCACCGGTCGCACTCGACAAATTGAAGATACGCTGAGTAATACTGGCCGCTTCATGCGAATGGTTCATAGCGATGAATCTGCGGTCGCAAGCGTGGCGAGACACCAACGGGACAATGCCAGCGAGGGCAATGAACGCTCACTAACCAGTCTGGGCAAACAGCTCTTCGGCCGTTTGTTCGGGCGTCACAGCCGCACTGTCCTCCTTCCGGCGCCAACGCGACATGATTTCATTCCACCGACAGCCCATCTGGTGGCACACCCGGAAACACACACCGTCGAAGAAGAATTCTCACACGCCCTCGACGTTTTCGATAGCGCAAAATACGTCATGAACAGAATGGTCGCCGATCTTCTGGCGGGCAAGACAACTGCGCTTGACAGCGTGCAGAAAGTTATCGATCAGACCGTAGAAAGCATGTTGCGTAATCCGGATGCGCTCATGTGGGTCGCCATGACGAAACAGCAGGATGCCACTCTGTATGGGCACGGAATTCGAGTCGCCGTTTATCTCGTCGCTATGGGCCGGCACCTGGGCCTGGACAGGGATCACCTGGCACGACTGGGAATGGTCGGCGCCTTGCTTGACATCGGCAAGACAACGCTGCCTCTGTCGGTGCTAACGAAACCAGGTCAACTAACAGATGAGGAGTTCGAACTGGTGAAGGGGCACGTTAGCGAAGGACTGAAACTGATCAAAGGCGCGACGACGCTGGATGCGGACATCATGCGCGGAATTGCCCAACACCATGAGCGTGAGGACGGAAGCGGCTACCCCTACGGTCTCGCAGGAAAGGAAATCGGACTATTCGGGCGCATGGCAGCGATCGTCGACTCATTCGTTGCTCTTACAAACGAGCGCACCTATGCCAAACCGCTGCCCCCCTACGACGCGCTGCGAAAGCTCACCGAATGGAGCAGAACGCTTTTTCATGCGCCCCTGACCGAGCAATTGATCCAGGCAATCGGCGTGTTCCCGGTTGGTTCAATCGTGGAGCTCTCGACCAATGAGGTCGCAGTCGTGATTCGCCAGAACCGCGCCCAGCGCCTCAAGCCGCACGTGCTCGTTGTGCGTGGTCCGTACAAGAAACCCTTGCCAGAGCCGGTCTATATCGACCTGCTGGAAGAAAGGCCCGCGGCCGGGGCTGTCACGCCGCTACACATCACCAGAGGGTTGCCGGCAGGCACCTACGGCATCGACGGACGCGATCTCAAGATGGCTTGACCGGGCGCGACGCAACGCCCGGGTTACAGACAGTCACAGTGAAATCGCCACCGGGCAACCAGGCGCAGGCTTTCGCCTAACTTGCCGCGACAACATCCTCACCCAGTCGAAGCCAGCGTTCGCGCGATCTCAATAACCTATCACCTCCGGCAACGGATTACCGATGGCTGCCGAAGGTGGCTTGGCGCCGACGAAAGCCGATAGCGTGCTGGCGATGTCATACGGCGTTACGGGACGGCTGACTTTCTGCGGCTTCAGGCCCGCTCCCGCGAACAGGACCGGCACGAAGGTATCGTAATTCCATGGCGATCCATGGGTCGATGCCACGATCAAACCGTCAAAGTCGTTGATGAACACATACGGCTCGAACACCAGAAAGATGTCACCGGACCGCTTGCGATGAAAGTTACGCAATACCGAGCGCGTCAATAACGTATCAGCCACCGCCGATGTGCGCAGCGCGGTGCTGGATACTGCATAAGCCACACCGTCGAACTTTCCCAGCTCGGCAGCGATGGCTGTCTCCACCTCGGCCTGATCCAGCCCCTTTTCGCGGATCAGCTTGTGGTTCAGATAAACGTAGGGTTGAAAGAAAGCCTCGATCAGCTCCTCGCCAATCCCGAATTTTCGCTTTAGCGCCGCAATTGCCGGCGTTCGGTCCAGCGCTTTGGTATCAAAGTATTGGGCATCTTCGATGCCCAGTTCGTGCAAATGCCCTGGCACTTCCGGTTGACCATGGTCGGCAGACAGCACGATCAGGGTGTTTTCCAATCCGACTTTCTTGTCGACGTAAGACAGCAGATCCGCCAGCGTGCGATCAAGGTGCGCCATGTTGTCCTCTGACTCCAGACTGGAAGCGCCGAACAGGTGGCCGACATAATCTGTTGAGGAAAAACTGACGGCGAGATAATCGGGCACCGCGTCCCGGCCGAGCTGCTCCTGTTCCAGAAGTGTCTTTGCGAAATCCAGCGTCAGCTCATCGCCCGCCGGGCCGAGTGTCAGGCGCGTGGTCAGGTATTTGTCGCCCGCCTCGCCATACGCATGTGGAAAGGTCCGCCCGAAACCCGGGAAGTCCGTCTCATACTCACGGTCGTCAGCGTTGCCGAACAAATACTTCGCTTGTGGATGCAGCAACTGCCAGGACTTGCCCGCATACGCAAGGGCCGGCTTGCGGGCATTCCATACGTTCACCCAGTCGGGATATTGTTTGTAGTAGTAGGTGCTGGTAACGAACTCGCCACTGGTCTTCGAGAACCAGAAGGCTTTGCCGGCGTGCCCTGCCATCGACACCGCGCCCCGATCCTTCACCGACACTGCGAATATCTTCGAGTTGCCGTTGAAATGGATCGCCAATTCGTCGCTGAAAGTGGAGGACAGGATCACGGCTGGTGAACGGCCTTCCACCTTGGCCGCCTTCTGCGTCGGATCAATCTCGGCCTTCTGATCCACATCTGCCCCGGCGGTGAGAAGTCGGTAGCGCGCATCCTCGATGTTGTAGACGAGACGACCTTGCTCACGGTCGTACCAGACGTTACCCACCATGCCGTGGGCTGCGGGCACGGTACCGGTCGCCAGTGATACGTGGCCGACAATGGTCTCCGTGTTGGCATGTTGATAATGGGCATTGGTGTACTCAATGCCATCGCTCCAAAGCCTTCGAAACCCACCATCTCCCAGCACGTGTGCGTAGCGATGCGGCAAATCCGCTCGCAGCGCATCGACGGTGATTTGCAATATCAATCGTGGCGGCTGCTTGGCTTGCGCCTCATTGACCGGCAGGAACAGGGCACAACTGATCGCGGACACCAAGGAAGCGAAAACGGCAGTCTTCATTGAATTCATTCCCCGCTGAAAGATAAGGCGCCCTTCGAAAGATCAAAGAACACAAAAAAGGGCGCACCATGAACAGTGCGCCCGATAAATCTGCTCGGCCTTAATGTGATGCTGGTTCGCTCATCATTTCCATGACTTGGTCGAGCGAGAAACTCGCCGCCTTCATGCGCGGCGGATAATCGCGGAATGTCTGGAGGAAATTGCCAACATAGGCCTGCGCAGGAACCAGCATGAAAGCCCTGTCAATCATCCAGTCAAAATAGGTATTCGAAGTAATACTTGCTCTTTCGTATGGATCTCGCCGCAGATTTTCGACAAGCGGCAGACGCAGCGGAACGAAAGGCTCCATCCACACACGTAAAGTGCCCTCGGCCTTCTGCTCCATGAAGATAAGCTTCCAGTCCTGGTAGCGCAAGGCCGTAAGATCGCCATCATCGGAAAAATAGAAAATTTCCTTGCGTGGGCTCGCCACCTTGTCCGGGTTTTTCAGGTGGTCGGTAAGATCGTAACCATCAAGGTGCACTTTGTAGTCGCGGGACATTGCTTTGGACCGGTAACCATCGAGCAGGTCTTCCTTGATATCCTTTTTGCCGGCAGCAGCGGCAAAAGTCGGCAACCAGTCCATGTGATGCACGATACCGTTGCTGACGGAGCCGGGCTGGATGACACCGGGCCAGCGAACAGCAGCGGGTACGCGCCAGCCGCCCTCCCAGTTGGTGTTCTTCTCGCCACGAAACGGCGTTGCTGCCGCATCCGGCCAGGTGTTGTAGTGCGGACCATTGTCCGTCGAATAATGCACGATCGTGTTATCGGCGATCTTCAATTCGTCGAGCAATGCGAGAAACTTGCCGATATGCATGTCGTGCTCGACCATTCCGTCAGAGTACTCGTCCTGTCCGCTGATGCCACGCAGTTCTTCCTTGACGTGGGTGCGGAAGTGCATGCGCGTGCCGCTCCACCAGACGAACCAGGGCTTGCCAGCCTTGACCTGCTCGCGGATAAAAGCGATCGCACGGTCGGAGGTGTCGTCATCGACCGTTTCCATGCGTTTCTTGGTAAGCGGCCCGGTATCCACGATCTTCTGCTTGCCACCCGGAAGTGCCCACGAATGAATCACGCCGCGCGGCCCGAATTTTTTCTTGAGCGCCGGGTCCTTGAAATAGTCCTCGTTCTCCGGCTCTTCTTCCGCGTTCAGGTGGTAGAGGTTGCCGTAGAACTCGTCGAACCCGTGGTTGGTCGGCAGATGCTCGTCGCGATCACCGAGGTGATTCTTGCCAAACTGCCCGGTGGCATATCCCTGATCTTTCAGGACAACCGCAATCGTCGGGTCAAGCGTGGTAATCCCTTCCTTGGCGCCGGGCAGACCAACCTTTGACAGTCCGCTGCGAAACACGCTCTGACCGAGAATAAAGCTGGACCGACCGGCTGTGCACGACTGTTCACCGTAATAGTCGGTAAACAGCATGCCTTCGTTGGCGATGCGGTCGATGTTCGGTGTTTTGTAACCCATCAGCCCCCTGGTGTAGGCGCTGATATTGGACTGCCCGATATCATCACCCCAGATGACGAGGATGTTCGGTTGCTGCTGTGCCGCTGCCACTCCAACACTGCCACCGACCAGACCTGCCGCCGAAAGAAATGTCAAAAAAAGACGAACAAAAATATGCATGGTTTCTCCTTATTGAAGCCGAAAGTCCGGCCGCCGAGCGCATTTTGCCACGACAGGCCTTTCTGCGCCGTTAATTTCAGGCACCGGTCAATGGTGCTGAGTTCCAGGTTCGCCTGGCATCACCAAGACGTTTGTCATGGACAAAAACCATAACTAGTCCGGTGATGCCTCGTAGAAAATCCCGTCAAGACCCGGGAAACGGGCGCGAGCCAGCAGTGTGTAAAGCGGGTGTCCAACAAGTGTAATCATTGAAAGTGATATTGCCGTTACCGGCGGCGCGATCAGCATAAACAACCCCATCTCGACGAGGCTTCGGTGCACGAGAAAACTGACAACGCCGGCAAACACACCGAACATGATGCCGATCGCAAAACCCGACACCGCATTCACGCGCAAAAGCGTTCCCAGCGATAAGATGCCTCTGATCTGATTTCGTTCCCGCTTCATGCGCACGATCCTCCATGGGTAATCAGGCTTCGCAGGCGTCCCTCGAACAAACCGGACGCATGACCATAAACGCGGCGTATTCTCGTTGAATAACCACACATTGAAAAGCGCCCGTCGCATGATGCGACGGGCGCCGGTCAAAAGCGATCAGCTCGTACCGCCAGAAAGTCAGCTTATCGCGTCACCTGCGCAGTGTTGGCCTGACCGGACAACGACTGCGCCAGATTCACGAGCGTGACGAACTCACCACGGTAACCGAAGGAATCACCAGAGCGAGCGCCATTGGCGAGCGATCGCACATCGTCATAATCGAACGCCTCCATATATTTTCCGCCGCGCAACAGTTGCCCGAAACCGGCTACAGCGGCCGCGAAGCGAAAATCGGCGCTGGTCTCATCGAGCTCGCTCTTGAGATCGGCCTTGCGGACCGGTTGCTCGATCAGTTTGCTGGTGTCGCCATCAGGCGCTTTGTAGCGCAGACGCAGGAACGCGATCTCGCCGTTTCTCTCAGCCGCAGATTGATTCGAGCTCTGATATCGGAGCGGCTCCACACGCTCGCCATTGCTACCGGCAAGTGCCACTTCGTAGACCGCCGTCACGGTGTGCCCGGCACCGATTTCACCGGCATCGACCTTGTCATTGTTGAAATCTTCACGCGTCAGTATGCGATTCTCGTATCCGACCAGACGGTACTCTGCGACCAGTTGCGGGTTGAATTCGATCTGGATTTTCACGTCCTTGGCGATCGTCTGCAGCGTTGCCGACATCTGCTCGACCAGCACCTTGCGCGCTTCGTTGAGTGTGTCGATGTAGGCATAGTTGCCGTTACCTGCATCGGCCAGTTGCTCCATCAGATGATCGTTGTAGTTGCCCGTACCGAAACCGAGCGTGGTTAGAGAGATACCGGTTTCGCGCTTTTCTTCGACCAGATCCTTGAGCGCTTCGAAACTGGTCGTCCCGACATTGAAGTCACCGTCGGTCGCGAGTAGCACGCGGTTGATGCCGCCCTCGACGAACGCCTGCTCGGCCATGGCATAAGCGAGACGGATGCCGGCCGCGCCATTGGTGGAGCCGCCCGCGCTGAGAGCGTTCAACGCGGCAATAATCCTGCCCTTCTCCGTGCCCGGCACCGGTTCGAGAACGACCCCCGATGCGCCGGCGTAGACAACGATGGAGATGCGGTCCTGCTCTCGCAGTTCACGCGTCAACAATTCCAGCGAGGTTTTCAACAATCCGATCTTGTCAGCCGAACGCATCGATCCCGACACGTCGATCAGGAACACCAGGTTGGATGCTGGAATCTGCGATTTCGGCACTTCGTAGCCTTTAAGGCCGATATGCAGCAATTGTGTCCGGGCATTCCACGGGTTCGGTCCGAGTTCGGTGATGATGTTGAACGGCCGTGAGCGGCTCGCGGGCGCCGGGTAGTCGTAACCAAAGTAATTGATGAATTCTTCGACCCGCACTGCGTCTTGCACCGGCAAGCGCCCCGCGTTGAGCATGCGTCGTGCATTGCTATAAGCGCCGGTATCGACATCGACACTGAATGTCGATACCGGATGCTCTGTCACGCGCTTTAACGGGTTGTCTTCGAGGTGCGCATAATTCTCGCGGTCCAGCGCTTCACTCGGGGCGCGGATTGCGTCAGAATTTGCCGGTGATACAGCGGGTCCGTTGGCGAGATGCAGGTCTTTTTGCTTGCCGGGGGTCGCTGCCTGAGATCGTGCCAGCCTACCTGCGATGGCAGGCGTGACGAATTCGGCCAGAGCAGAGTCTCCGTCCGCGGATTGAATGGTGTCGGCTTCGCGCTTTTCTTCAATCTTCACTTGCTTGCGCGTGCCGGCAGGGCGCTCGACGCGCACCGGGTTCAGAGGCGGTGTCGGTTCGGTGGTGCGTGTCACCTGTTCCGGCTCGACGGGTGCGACCGGAGAGATCGAATCAGTGGTACAAGCCGTTACCGTAACAATAACGGCAACAGCCAGCATGGCTTCATTGCGTTTGAGCATGGCGTTCTCCT
>DATKYN010000090.1:0-2065 GCA_035528435.1 Burkholderiales bacterium | reverse complement strand
GCCGCAACAGGACCGCAAGGTGTGGGCTTTTATGGGCGATGGTGAAATGGATGAGCCGGAATCGCTCGGCGCCATCTCGCTCGCTGCCCGCGAAAACCTGGATAACCTGATTTTTGTCATCAATTGTAACCTGCAACGTCTCGACGGCCCGGTGCGCGGTAACGGCAAGATCATCCAGGAACTGGAGGCGGTATTCCGCGGCGCCGGCTGGAATGTCATCAAGGTGGTCTGGGGTTCCTACTGGGATCACCTGCTGGAGAAAGACAAGAGCGGCATGTTGCAGCGTCTGATGGAAGAAACGGTTGATGGTGAATATCAGAACTGCAAGGCCAAGGGCGGCGCCTACACGCGCGAACATTTTTTCGGCAAGTATCCCGAGACGCTGGAACTGGTCGCGGAGATGTCCGACGAGGACATCTGGCGCCTGAATCGAGGTGGTCACGATCCGCACAAGGTCTACGCGGCCTACGCCGAGGCCGCCGAATCGGTCGATCGGCCGACCGTCATCCTCGCCAAGACCGTCAAGGGCTACGGTATGGGCGAGGCCGGTGAAGGGCAGAATATTACGCACTCACAAAAGAAAATGGGCGAGGATGCGTTGAAGGCGTTTCGCGATCGTTTCAATATTCCGGTCAGTGACGAAGAGATTGCGGAGGCGCCGTTTTACAAGTTTCCAGAGGACAGCGAGGAAATGCAGTACATGCGCAAAAGTCGCGAGAAACTCGGCGGTTATATGCCGGTGCGCAGCGATAATGCCGAACCGCTGGTGGTGCCAGGACTGGAAGTGTTCGACGCCCTGCTGAAAGACAGCGGCGACCGCGAGATTTCCACCACTATGGCCTTCGTACGCATGCTGTCCAGCCTGGCGCGCGATAAGAATATCGGGCAGAACATCGTCCCCATCGTCCCCGACGAAGCGCGCACCTTCGGCATGGAAGGCATGTTTCGGCAACTGGGCATTTATTCTTTCAAGGGACAGTTGTACCAGCCGATGGATTCCGACCAGGTCATGTACTACCGCGAAGATGTCAAGGGTCAGATTCTCGAGGAAGGCATCAATGAGGCGGGTGCGATGTCGTCATGGATCGCCGCGGGTTCAGCTTACAGTGCGCATGGTGTCAGCATGATCCCGTTTTATATTTACTACTCGATGTTTGGATTCCAGCGTATCGGTGACCTGGCCTGGGCGGCCGGCGACATGCAGGTGCGTGGCTTTCTGATGGGCGGCACCGCCGGGCGCACGACCCTGGCGGGTGAGGGCTTGCAACACCAGGATGGTCACAGCCTGATTGTGGCCGGCACTATCCCCAACTGCGTCTCCTACGATCCAACCTTTGCTTACGAGCTGGCGGTGATCATCCACAGTGGTCTGAAACGCATGTACCAGATGAAGGAGAACGTGTTTTATTATATCTCGGTAATGAACGAAAACTATCACCACCCGGCCATGCCGAAAGGGTCCGAAGAAGGCATCGTCAAAGGTATTTACTGTCTCTCAGAATCCGAGAAAAAAGGCACCAAGGTACAGCTCATGGGGTCGGGCACCATACTGCGCGAGGTTATAGCGGCAGCGCAGTTGCTGAAAGACGATTTCAAGATAAATGCCGATGTGTGGAGCGTGACAAGCGTCAATGAGCTGGCGCGCGAAGCGAGGGCCTGTTCACGCTGGAACCAGTTGCACCCCACCAAGAAGGCGCGCCAGAGTTACCTGGGAGCCCAGTTGAGTGGCCGCAAAGGGCCCGTGATTATTGCCACCGATTACATTCGTGCCTACTCCGAGCAGATTCGTGAGTACGTTCCTTCTCGCTTTGTCAGCCTCGGTACCGACGGTTTCGGTCGCAGTGATACCCGCGACAATCTGCGTATCTTCTTTGAGGTCAATCGCTATTATGTGGTTGTTGCCGCGTTGAAGGCCCTTTGCGATGACGGAGAAATCGACAGCAAGGTCGTGCAGCAGGCGATCGCTAAATACGACATCGATCCCGAAAAGCCAAACCCGATAACGGTTTAGGCACAGGAGTATTGCAGTGGCAGAAAACAACACAATAACGCTTCCCGACGTTGG
>DATKYN010000089.1:0-5169 GCA_035528435.1 Burkholderiales bacterium | reverse complement strand
TCAGGCTGACCGAGTCCGTCATGTCGCCGTAATGCAGTATGAAACGCCGGCTGTCGACATGAGGATCCTGATACAGATGATCGATCCGATCAGTATTGAATAACGAACTGCGTCGCTTTATGCCGTGAACGGTGTAACCCTTGCCGAGCAAAAACTCGGCGAGATAGGCGCCGTCCTGGCCGGTTATGCCGGTGATGAGGGCGATCTTGCTCATAAGGCTGGTGCGTACTGGTTAGGTATACTCATAAAATTCTGAACATGAATGACCGAACCGACCATTGCGGTTAAGTCGAATTGAAAACTGAAGATGGCTTGTAGCATTGTCTGGTTGGATCGCGGTGTCGTCAGCGTGACGTAATGCGCCTGATTCTAGTCGATTCGCCCCTAGCGCGGAAATTGCAGTCCATTGCCGGCACTCGTGTGCACATGTTTAGGAGTCTCTGAATGATAATTCCTGTCGTTTTATCCGGCGGCTCCGGAAGTCGATTATGGCCGCTGTCCCGAACGCTGCTGCCCAAACAGTTCCTGCCACTCGTTTCGGAGCAAACAATGCTCCAGGATACGATCGCGCGGCTTCGCGGATTACAGGATGTCAGCGCACCCATTGTCGTGTGCAGCAACGAGCACCGCTTTCTCGCGGCCGACCAGTTGCAGCAAATCGGCGTCAGGGCACTGGCACAGATACTCGAACCGGTTGGCCGCAACACCGCGCCCGCCGTCGCGGTCGCGGCAATGGCGGCAATAGAACACAGTGCCGATGCGGTCATTCTCGTGCTCGCCGCCGATCACATGGTTCGCAACAAGCCGGCATTTCATGCAGCGATCCAGCAGGGTTTGGATCAGGCCAGGTCCGGCCGGCTGGTGACGTTCGGCATTGTTCCCGACGCCCCGGAAACCGGTTACGGATACATCGAACGCGGCGATGGCAGGAACGGCTGTTTCGAAGTCGCCCGCTTCGTCGAGAAGCCAGATGCGGCGCGCGCGGCGGAGTTCGTTGAGTCCGGGCGATTCTACTGGAACAGTGGCATGTTCATGTTCGGGGCGGCACGCTATCTGGAGGAGCTGGAAAAGTTTCGCCCGGATATTCTTGCGGCCTCGCGCAAGTCATGGGAATCGCGGACGCAGGATCTCGATTTCTGCCGGCTGAGCGAACAAGAATTCGTTGCCTGTCCGTCTGACTCGATTGACTATGCAGTCATGGAGAAAACCCGGGATGCTACGGTAGTAGAAGCCGATATTGGTTGGAGCGATATCGGCTCGTGGGCGTCGCTATGGCAGGCAACCGAGGCGGACCAGGCCGGTAACGTGACGTCGGGCGATGTGCATCTTGACGGGGTCACAAACTCCTACATCCGCGCCGACAGCCGTCTGGTCGCCGCAGTCGGTGTCGACGACATGGTTATTGTCGAGACGGCGGACGCTGTACTCGTTACGCGCAAGGAACACTCCCAGCGGGTAAAGGACGTGGTCGAGGCGCTCAAGGCGGCGCAAAGGGACGAACATCTGGTGCACAAACGTGTCTACCGGCCATGGGGCTACTATGAGGGCATCGATGTCGGAGATCGGTTTCAGGCCAAACGCATCATGGTCGCGCCCGGGAAGAAGCTCTCGCTGCAGATGCACCATCATCGCGCCGAACACTGGGTGGTCGTTTCAGGAACTGCAAACGTCACGCGCGGTGACGAAACCTTCATGCTGTCGGCAAATGAATCCACTTACATTCCGCTGGGAGTGCGGCACCGGCTGGAAAACATCGGGAAGACGCCCTTGTATTTGATCGAGGTGCAATCCGGTGATTACCTTGGAGAAGACGACATTGTTCGGTTCGAAGATGACTACAAACGGACATGAAACCCGATAGGAATGTTGTGACAGCGTCATCGGAAAAACCTGCACGGGTTGACGGCAACCCACGGATACTGCTTGTAAAGACTTCGTCGCTGGGTGACGTCGTCCATAACCTTCCGGTAGCGAGCGATTTGCGGCACAACTTTCCCAATGCTGCTATTCATTGGATGGTCGAAGAACAGTACGTACCGATCGTGAACATGCATGCCGGGGTTGATCGCGTCATCCCGATGGCGCTGCGACGCTGGCGCAAGGCACCTTGGTCGATTGATAACTGGCGAGAGTTGCTGTCATTGCGGCGCGCCCTGCGTGAGCGTCGCTACAACGCAATCATCGATACCCAGGGTTTGCTCAAGAGCGCGGTGTTTGCACGGTTCGCAAAGGGGCCGATGCACGGTTTTGGCAGAAAAACGGCTCGCGAACCGCTGGCCTCCCGGTTCTACGACGCACGCTACGAGCTTGCACCCGAGATGCACATGCTCACGCGCAACAGGGCGCTCGCGGCGCGAGCCTTTTCCTACCCCCTGGATGATTTCATCGATTACGGCATCAAACCGACGGTTCCCAATCCGGGAGTGATCAACCAACCTTATTGCGTGGTTCTTCACTCGACCGCTCAGGCAGCAAAGTTGTGGCCGGAAGAACGCTGGCTGGATCTCATTGACCGACTCAACACGGCTGGGCTGGGTTGTATTTTGCCCTGGGGCAACGACGCAGAGATGCGCCGCAGCGACCGCCTTGCTGTTCGCGGCGGCCGCACCCTGGCCGCGCCCAAGCTCTCCCTCGACCAGTTAGCCGCACTCATCGCAGATGCAGATCTTGTCGTTGGCGTGGACACTGGCCTGATGCATCTCGCTGCAGCATTTTCACGCCCGGTCGTCGGTATTTTCTGCGACTCGAACCCCGATGACACCGGACCGCAGGGTCCCGGCGCAACAGCTTTTCGAGGCAATGTCGGCCAACCGCCCGGTGTCGAAGACGTGCTCAGCGCCATTCGGGAAGTCAAACCGGACCTCCTTTGACGCACACACTCTATCGGCTGCTGATGTGGCTGCTGGTGCCGTTCGCGATTGTGCGCCTGGCGGTACGCGCACGCCGGCAGCCCGGCTACCTGAGCAATGTCACGGAGCGCTTCGGGTTTTACGGACAGAAGGCTACCCGACCCATCGTCTGGATTCATGCCGTCTCCGTCGGCGAAACGCGCGCCGCAGAGCCACTGGTGCGGCAGCTGATGGAGCGCCATCCTGACAAACAGATCCTTCTGACCAACATGACACCGACGGGACGCGAAACGGCGGAGGCATTGTTCAGGGACGATGTGTTGCACTCCTACCTACCCTATGACCTCACCTCGGCTGTTGACCGCTTTCTGAACCACTTCAAGCCGGAGGCCGCAATCATCATGGAAACCGAACTTTGGCCAACACTGGTAGCGCGTTGTTTTCACCACGGGATTCCGGCACATCTCGTCAACGCGCGCTTGTCCGGGCGATCTGAAAAACGCTACGCGCGTTTCCCCGGACTGACGCGGGATCTCCTGGGCAGGTTAACTACCATTTGTGCGCAAACCAATCGCGACGCCGAACGGTTTCGCCGGCTCGGGGCGCCACGCGTGGAGGTCACTGGCAATCTGAAATTCGACCGTTCAGCCCCGGAAAAACAGCTCACAATCGGCGCCGACCTGCGCGAGGCATTCGGCCGTGAACGGCATGTGTTCCTGGCGGCAAGCACGCGTGAGGGAGAAGAAGCCCTGCTGCTTGAGGCCATCACCAGAATCAATGATCCGGCATTGCTGACAGTGATCGTGCCGCGGCATCCGCAACGCTTCGATGCGGTGGCGGATATGCTCGATCACCACGGATTGGCGTACCAGCGGCGCAGCGAGAATCGACCAGTTGATGCGACGACACGTGTGGTGCTTGGTGATTCGATGGGTGAGATGTTTGCCTATTACGCTGCCTGCGACATCGCCTTCATTGGCGGCAGCCTGCTGCCGCTCGGAGGGCAAAATCTGCTGGAAGCGTGCGCGGTTGGCAAGCCAGTCATCATCGGCCCGCATACCTTCAATTTCGAAGAAGCGACCGAACAGGCCATCGAAGCCGGCGCCGCAATCAGGGTGCTCAATCCTGCCTCGCTGACAAAAACCGTTTCAACACTGCTATCAGATCCAGTGCAAGCCACACGGATTGGCGAGGCCGGGCGAACGTTCATGACCATGCATCGTGGCGCGACCGGTCGAACACTTTCGACGATCGGGCTCTAGAAACGGAGCCCGTCTGGAAACATCAGCCCTGCAGGTGCGCAGGCGCGGGATTTCCGCATCTGAAACGCCTCTTCGGTTGCACGCGTTCAGTTGGCTCACATTCTTGCGCCGACCCGTTGGGTTTCCTTCTTCCCGGCGAGGTTGAAGGTGATCGTCACTCGACCGGAAAGAAAGCGCCTTGCGTTACAACCAGCTCAACGCGTCGATCGTGCGGCTCAACGGGAAGCGCATCAACAATCTGCACGTCAAAAGCGGCCGCCACTTTTGCCGCGTCGTCTCGCGTATTACCGATAGCGGCGTCATAAAAACCGCCACCGTAGCCGAGGCGTTCACAACGCCGGGTAAACGCAACGCCGGGAACCAGCATGAAATCGATCTCGCTCATTTCTGCTTCGACGCAACGCGCCGGATCGGGTTCACGAATTCCCCAGGGCCCTGCCAAAAAAGAGTCGCCCAGATTTGATACCAAAAAGAAACTTAGCTCGCGCCGCTCGGGGTCGATGCGCGGCAATAACAACCGCTTGCCCTGCTGCAGAACAGCTTTCAGAAATTCGTCTGTATCCAGTTCCGACTTGAAGGAAGCGTATGCTGCTACCGTCTGCGCCTGAGCAAACGCCGGCAATGCGAGAAGGTGCGCCGTGATCGCCCCGGATTGTTGACTGCGCTCGCGGATACTCAGCGCATCGCGCATCGCGACGACGCGCTGCCGTATGGTTTTCTTGGCGGCAGTAGTGGTCTGCGCCTGCATCTGCCTAAACCAGATACCGGTGCCCTGATGAGCGGATCTGTTACTCGAGCAACCGGTTAATGTCCTGCAGGTCGGCTTCGGCAAGGCGCCCAACCGCCGCTTGCAGGCGCAATTGGCTCAGTATCGTGTTGTACACCGCCTGCGCCAGATCGCGTTGCGCAAGCACCAGCTGCTGCTCGGCATTGAGCACGTCCACCGCCGTTCTCACCCCAACCTGCTGACCAAGCTTGGTCGATTCAAGTTGCAGCCGCGTCGAAGCAACGGCTTGCTCGAACGCGCCAACCTGGGCAATGCCCGTGGTCACCCCAAG
>DATKYN010000088.1:0-15110 GCA_035528435.1 Burkholderiales bacterium | reverse complement strand
CGCCCGCGCGTGAGGCGAGCGCGGACTCAGACAGTCCTCGCCGACTTCCCCTGTCGCTCCTGCGTTACTCGGCGGCTCATAAGGGGGGTGGTGGTTGGCAGTGCAGTAGGGTGCAATAAGCGCAGCGCATTGCACCGGAAGCACAAACGCGGGATGGCGCTGGACGCTGACGCCGTATGGCAACAGCGCAGAAAATGCCGGGACAAATCTAGACCCCCTCCGGAATCTTCGAGCGCATCATTTTCCTTCGATCCAGTCTGCGTCCGTCCACGACGAAGGTGCCATCACCAATAGCGTGAATCGTTCTCTTCTCTTTTCTTGAACGATCGAAGTAGGCAGCGACGCCTTGGAGCACGACAATGTTGTGCTTGCTGACGATATCGATCACCTTGCATTCGATATTGGCCAGGCATTCCTTGATCAGCGGTGCCCTGACATGCTTTGCCTTCACAGGCGTCAGGGTGAATTTTTGAAATTTGTCTGTACCGGCTTTGTCCAAATCGGCGCCGGAACACGTTCCCACGCCAACGACCGTATCAATCATGTCCGCGGCAGGAATGGCAATGACACACTCTCTGGTTTTTCGAAGTGCGGCATACGAATGGTTCCACGCGCCTGTTGTGATGGCGAAGGCGGGCGTAAAGTCAATCACCATCGTCCAGGAGATGGTCATGATGTTGTTCTTCTCGCCGTCTTTTGTCGTGACGAGTACAACCGGGCCCGGTTCCAGCAGAGTAAACGCCTTGTTGATTGGTATCGCTCTCATGCTTATTTGCGCCTCAAAGATGCTGTGCAACGTTCGCGTCGTGGCGCGCTGCAGAAGACGCGAAGCGCCGCTCCGCAGGCGTCGCTCACCAACGCGGTGTTAGCCTGAAATTTTCACTCCTTTAGCGGCGCAAAGGGGACTGCCCCCTTTTTAGGGGGCCTCTCTTTAGGCCGATTTATTTCCTCAGCGTCCTCCGAGGTGAGGACGGTGTTTTTTAGCGCCCGCTACTACTCCGGCAATTCCCCCGGCAACTCAAACCGTTGCCGGGTGGTGCAGTATTGCGATGCATACAGCCGCCCGATCGGCCAGTAATGCTCTTCTGATACGCGCTTGCTGCCTGGATCGATTAGTCCTTCACGCGCATGGGCGTGAAGGACTTCGCCGATGATGATGGCGCGCGCGGGGCCGACTTCGACCTTGGTGAACACCCGGCATTCGAGACTCGCCGGCGCTTCGGCGATGCGCGGGTGTTTGACGACGGCACAGGGTGCCTCGGTGAATCCCGCTTCGGTGAATTCGCTGACATCTTCCGGAAATTCGCGGCTGGCGATGTGCATGCCGTTGGCGATGGTTTCGTCAACGAGGTTGACGACGAACTCTCCGGTGCGCTCGATATTGGCCTGGGTGTGCTTCATCTTGTTGTCGGTGCGCGCGTTGAAGCTCAGATACAGCAGCGGGGGTTCTTCGCAGATGGCGTTGAACCAGGAAAACGGTGCGCAGTTGGCGACGCCGTTCTCGCTGCGGGTTGATACCAAGGCAATCGGGCGCGGAAAAATCAGGCCGGTGAGAACCTTGTAACGCTCGAGCGTGGTGAGACTGTCCACACTAAAATCCATAATCCAAACGCTCCTTTAGTGTTCTCTTACCGGCTGTATTTCAACGTGATGACCGGGATGCAGGGGTGTTCAGGGCGCAGTGCGCGTGAAGAACGTGCGTTTGCGGGTTGCAAGCAGGGGCACGGCATTTTGGAGGTACTTCTGGAAGTGTCCGGTCTGCTGGTGGGCTTCGAATGCGGTCTCGTTATCGTAGACTTCGTAGAAGGCGATCCGTGTCGGCTCTTCCGGGGCGACCAGCACATCGAACTGGCGGCAGCCCGGCTCGGTCGATCGCGTCGCTGCCGCGTTCTCCAGCGCCATTTCCATAAACCGTTCAAGATTCTCCGGTTTGACTTGCAGATGAACTATCAGCGCATACCCACTCATCGGTGCCGTCTCCTCGATCAAACAGTGTTGTGAAATTTAGCCGTCAAGCGTAGCAAGAAACTTCAGCACTACGGCGTTGACCTCCTGTGGCCGTTCCTGCTGGATCCAGTGGCCGGCACCTTCGATAATTTCGCACGCGCGCAAATCGTCAACCCAGCGTTTCATGTTTTCAACCAGATCGACACCCGGAACGAATCGCAGCACGGCGTCGCGGCTGCCAGCGATAAAACAGGCAGGCCGGGTAATGCGCGCATCGGTCAGGCCGGTGAGGTTTTCCCAGTCGCGATCCTGGTTGCGGTAGCGGTTGAGCGGGCCTCGGAAGCCACTTTTTTCGAACTGCGCGGTGTAGTAATCGAGGTCAGCTTCGGTAATCCATGGTGGCAACACATCGGGTGAGGCGATGTCGTCGAGCATCCGCGCGTCGGGCGATTTGCCGGCATCGAACAGGCCGTTGGGCGCGTCGCCGGAGCCGGAGTAGTAAATCTTGCGCAGGGCAGTGCGGATGTCGGCTTCCAGTTCCGCTTCGGCCACTCCCGGTTCCTGAAAATACAGCTGGTAGAAAAAACGGTTCGGGTACAGTTGACGCCAAAGTGCGATGGATGAAATCTTGCCGCGCGGCGAATACGGTACGCTCATTGCCGCCACGGCGCGCACGCGGTCGGGATGCAGGGCCGTGGTATTCCAGACAATCGGCGCGCCCCAGTCATGGCCGATCAGGACGGCGTTTTTCTCGCCGAAGTGGTCGATCAGGCCGAGCACGTCACCGATCATGTTTTCCATGTCATAGGATTCGAGCGCCTCGGGAGCGTCGCTCTCCCCATACCCGCGCACTTCCGGAACGACGACCCGATAGCCCATGTCGCGTACCGGTCCGATCTGGTTACGCCACGAATACCACGACTCGGGCCAGCCGTGCACCATGATGGCCAGCGGGCCTTTGCCTTCGACCACGCAGCGCAGATGGATGCCGTTGGTCGCGATATTCTGGAAATTGCGTTCCGATTCCTTGTCGGCTAGCGCCATAGCACTTCGCAATCCTGTTTTGCAGCGCGTTCCAGCAGTTCGATCAAGGGGAATGCACGCTGGTGCAGCGACACCGGGACTTCGCCCTGGTCCTTATCTTCTTTCGCGGCGCCCGCCCGCCCGGCAGGGGCAGACTGTGCCTCGACGGCCGATTTCAGACGGGCGAGTGCGGCCGGAATGTCTTCGGGCAGGATAGCGCTCGGCACCGTGCCGGTATGCCCCATCAGTTTTAGCAGTGGCACGGCAACATCGTCGAACATGCTAAGGGTGCCCGCTTCGCTTTCGAATTTAATCAACATGGTGTTAGCCTCCTGACAATGTGGAAGACTACCAGTTTGTTGAAAAAAGCGTAGCCAGCGGTCTGAGTGCACGGAGGCGCGCGCGCGATGCCGCACGCGGGCCGCGTAGTCGCTTTTTTAACAGGCCGCTAGCGCAGCTCGCAACGCAATGCTACCGGTATGCTTGTGCCATCATCTTTTACATCATGTCATCTTTGAGATCACCTCGTCTTTGACGTCACTTTTCAGGGCAACAATCATGGACAAAGTCAAAATCCAGCATTTCTCCGACGTGCTGTGTGTGTGGGCGTATGTATCGCAGATTCGGGTGGACGAACTGAAGCAACAGTTCGGTGAACAGGTCGAGATGGAGTACCACTTTGTTCATGTGTTCGGGCACGCGCATCAGAAGCTCGAATCGCAGTGGGCCAAACGCGGCGGCGCGAAGGCCTACGGCGAGCATGTGAAGGAAGTGGTCGCGAAATTCGACCACGTTCCGGTGCATGTCGAGCTTTGGGCACAGGATGCGCCGCGCTCGTCGCTACCGGCGCATCTGTTCTTGAGTGCGCTGAAGCTACTTGAGTCGCAACCGGTCGATGCCGATGGTAATACCGCATTCGAGCGTGCCGCGTGGGCGTTGCGCGAGGCGTTTTTCAGGGATCGGGTGGATATCTCGCAACGCCGGGAGTTGCTGGCGATTGCAGAGAAACTGGCGCTGCCGGTTACCGAGATCGAGTCGATTCTCGAAAGTGGCGCGGCACATGCGCTGCTATCCGAAGACATCACCCTGGCGCGCGATCAGTCGGTACGCGCCAGTCCGACGATGTTGTTTAATGAAGGGCGGCAGGTGCTGACGGGTAACGTCGGCTATCGTGTGATCGAGGCGAACGTGCGAGAACTACTGCGTGCGCCGGCCGATCAGTCGTCATGGTGCTGACGTCGTGGTGCTGAGAAAATCCAGCGCCTGAAGTCTCCACCACGAAGCCGCGAAGTCACACAAAGAGGGCAGTAAAACGGACCAGCCAACTGCAAGCAGATATCCATCTGTCGATGTCCAGCCAGGTTGCGAATGGCTTATCTCAATTTCTTCGTGATTCCTCGCGTTCCTGGTGCCTTGGCGGTGGGTTTTCGATTTTTACTTTTAAATCGATTACTCAGCCGGTGACTCGATGTACTGCTTCAGCCCTTCCAGGCCAATGGTGTAGACCTTGTTCAGCAGATTGACGAGCGTCTCGTCTTCTTGCCCTTCAGGGGCGGTGTCAGTCCAGTATTGAAGGCGCTTGAAGCGGGCTTTCCACTCGACCATGCTCTGGCCGTTGCCGGCTTCGGTGACGGTCATGGTCGAAAAGTAGTCGCTGGTCATCGGCTTGCCGCCCATGTAGGTGTAGGTCGCGGTCATGTTGTACGGGTCGTATTCGATGAGTTTTTCTTCGACCTTGGTGCCGTTGCCACGCGTCAGTTCGCGGATTGCGCCGAGGCGGCGGTTCTCGCCCAGCACCAGCCGGGATTCCTTGATAAACGGAAACCATCTGGGCAGGCCGTTGAAGTCGCTCACCACTTCCCAGACCTGGTCGGTGGGCGCGTCGATGATGATGGTCTGGCGTACGCTCAGTTCGGGAGCGTCGGCTGCCAGCGCCGCAGTGGGTGTGAGCACTGCGGCGAAGAACATCAACACTGCGCCTTTTAAGTATCTGGTCATGAAGTTTTCCTTGATGATTGCCGGTTGTTGTCGTGAATCTGACTGCCCGCGAAATCCGGGGTGGCGCGGACTTTATCATGACCGCGGCTTTGCGGAACGGGCTTGCAGATGACTGACCGTTATAAGATACGGCGGAAGCCTGGAAACTAAACGATGAATATCACCCAACTACTGGCGCGTGCGGCGCGTAGCTGTCCCGACAATCCTGCGGTGTCCCGGGGCGAGCAGGTGTGGGCGAGTTATGCGCAACTCATGCGACGGGTGGCCTCCATGGCAAGTACGTTCCGGAACGAATTCGGGCTGGTACCTGGTGATCGGGTGGCGCTCGCGATGACCAACTGCCCCGAGTATGTCGAGGCGCGCTACGCGGCCTGGTACGCGGGGCTGGCCGCAGTGCCGATGAATGCGAAACTGCATGCGCGCGAGTTTGCCTACATGTTGTCTGATTCAGGTGCGCGATTGTGCTTTGCGACGCCGGACCTGATGGAGTCGATTGCGCCGCTGGCCGGCGAGTTGCCCGGGTTGGACCGGGTGATCGAGGTCGGATCGGACGAGTACCGCGCACTTGACTCCGGAGCAAACGCGCTGGACATGTATCCGTCCGTGCCGGATGACGTCGCGTGGCTGTTTTATACGAGCGGCACGACCGGGCAGCCGAAAGGGGTGATGATTACGCATCGTAATCTGATGTGTGCCACGCAATGCTATTTCACCGACGTCGACCAAATCGATGCGGCGGACTGCATTGTGCATGCGGCGCCGATGTCGCACGGTTCGGGCCTCTATGATCTCCCGCATGTACTCAGAGCGGCGAATCAGGTGATCCCCGAGAGCGGGCGTTTCGAGCCGGACGAGGTCTTTTTGCTGTGCTCGCAGTGGAAAGGTGTGACGATGTTTCTGGCACCAACCATGGTGCAGCGTCTGGTTTCGCATGCGATGGATCGTTCGCCGAACCTCGACGGACTGAAGACCGTTGTCTATGGCGGTGGCCCGATGTATGTGGCGGACATCCGCGAGGCGTTGCGCGTCATGGGACCGCGCTTCGTGCAGATTTACGGGCAGGGCGAAGCACCGATGACCATAACGGCGTTGTCACGGGAGCAAATCTGTGACACGAAGCACCCGCGTTACCTGGAGCGGCTGGCATCGGTTGGCATTGCACAATCTGCGGTGGAAGTCGTCGTTGCCGACGATCGTGATCGCCCGGTGCCGGCTGGTGAAGTGGGGGAAATCCTCGTTCGTGGCGATGTCGTCACACAGGGATACTGGCGAAATCCCGAGGCGAGTGCGGCGGCTTTGCGCGATGGCTGGTTACATACCGGCGACGTGGGTTCCTTCGATGAGGATGGTTTCCTGACTTTGCGCGATCGCTCCAAAGACCTGATCATTAGCGGCGGATCGAACATCTATCCGCGCGAGGTCGAGGAAGCATTACTGCATCATCCGGCAGTGCGAGAGGTGTCGGTGGTCGGTCGGCAAGACGCGGAATGGGGTGAAGAAGTCGTTGCGTTCGTGGTTGCGAATCCGCAAGCTGGTGTGAGCCAGGAGCAACTCGATGCTTTTTGCCTCGAGCGTATCGCGCGTTTCAAGCGTCCGCGGCGATACTTTTTCGTGGACGAGCTTCCGAAAAACAATTACGGGAAGGTTCTGAAGACCGAGCTGCGAAAGCGGCTGATCAGCGATATTTGATGGCGGGATATCAGTGCATAATGGGCCGCACGCATGCGTTGAAGATGTCTGTGGAACCAGGCGAGCAGGTTTGTTGAACAAAGAAAGCAGAAAACATGATTTCGATTGAGCATGAAGACAAGCTGACCATTGTCGGCGTTTTTGGTGAGTTTACGGTCGCCGATTATCGTCAGTTCGAAGAAGAAGTGGGTGCACAGTTGAAGGCGCAGGGGCGTCTGAATCTGTTGATCGACCTGACCGGCATGCTCGAGTACACCCTCGATGTCGCGCTCGAAGACATTCGCTTCGCGCGAGAGCACGCCAGCGATGTTGGCCGCATTGCCATCATCAGTAACCAGGATCTGGTTGCCTGGCTGGCTCTGTTGACCTCACTGTTCATCGAGGCGGACGTAAAGGTTTTCGATTCTGAGGCGCAGTCGCGCACGTGGCTGGGCGAAAGCGCGGGCTAGCGCACTGCCAAGCATCGACCGTGCGGTGCCTTGCCCCCGGCCGCCCGGCACGTTTACGCCAGTCCGGTAACCGTTCTGGAATGCCGTCCGCCGCCTTACGATCAGCGAATTTGCTGATGAGGGCCGGAGCCGAAGATTTGCGTTGAGCCGTCTGGCGCGACTCTGTACAATGTGTGCCTGTCGTGCGATGCGCGATCAATGCCCCTTACCGGGATTAGCCGGTTAGGGGTTTTTTATTTTGGGCGGCCGGGTTGCGATAGCGAGAATTCCGGTTCGCCGCATCGACCAATAGGAGTACTGTTACATGCCCAGAAAACTCTCTCCGGAGGAGGCCACTGTCATGATCATCAGGCGGCGCCTGCAGCAGATGGAAGAGGATAAAATGGCGCAGCGTGAATCGGAGAGCGACGACGATGGCTTGTCTGAGGGTGGTGGCGCCGACGATAGTCCCAAGAAAGATTCGGCGGAAGACTGAATCGGCGGTGAAGATGTTCGGCAGGTTCGGCGTTGATCCGGGGCCAGCGCAGGGTCGAGGTGTTCAACAGTAGAAAGAGGGGTAGCTGCGTGGCGAAGGAAGAACTGATTGAAATGGAAGGGACTGTGCAGGAGGTTCTGCCGAACACGACGTTTCGTGTCGAGCTGGAAAATGGCGTTTCGGTGACTGCCTATGCATCTGGCAAAATGCGCAAGCACCGCATTCGCATCACGGCGGGGGACCGGGTTACGGTCGAAATATCACCCTATGATCTGACCAAGGCGCGTATCAATTTCCGACATCGCGACGAGCGGGCGGCCCCGTTTGGCGGTCGTCGTGCTGGCTACCGCAGGTAGCCGGGGCTGCCAGACATGAACTGAAACCTTTTTGCCGTTAGCGGCTGACACGGTTTCGCCCGCCTTTCTTGGCGCGATAAAGTGCTTCATCTGCTGTGCGGATGACCATGGCGGACGTATGCAGCCGCCTGTTGCGCTCCGCTACCCCGATACTGACTGTAACTGAAAGCGATTTTGCCCTGCTGCTGGCTGCAGCCCGGGGCTGAGCAGCCTTGTCACGCGGTGGGGACGTTCCGGGATTGCCTGAACCTGTTTCCGCGCGCCTGTCTTCATCATCGCGTTTTGACTGCCGCCTCTCCCGGGTGCGTGACACCATCGCATGGTTTTCGATGGCGGTGCGCAAACGATCCAGGTGCGGTAGTGCCTCTTCGATCGAGATATCCGGAAACAGAACTGAAAACTCTTCGCCGCCATAGCGGTAGGCCCGGCCGCCACCCCCCACTTCCGCGAGGCGCGCGCCAACCATCCTCAGTACCTGATCACCGACATCGTGCCCGTGGGTGTCATTGAACTTCTTGAAGTGATCGACATCGACCATGGCAACGGTGAACACCGGCCCCAAGCCCAGCAACTGTTCTTCAAGCGTTCGGCGCCCCGGGAGCCCGGTCAGTTCGTCGCGAAACGCCATGCGGTGTGATTCCTGCAACACCGACAGTACCAATATGATTCCGGCCGCCGTGAGAAACACCGGAAATATGCCAGGCGATCCGTGCCACGTGCAAGCAATGAAGAACGCCAGCAAGGCGCCGGCAAGACCGATTTCCACCGGCGCGCGATTCTCATAGACACGGCCGATGGCCAAGGCAATGCCGGTGGCGAACAACAGGCGCCCCAGCAAAGGGGTCGGGTCCGGATGCAACAGCCAGTGGTCGAGTACGTTGTGCCAGGCAACGCCCGACAGGGGGTTGGTGCCCGCGCTCGCCACCCACGCGACCAGTAGTAACTCGCCGACGAATAGCAGAAGCCAGCGGTAGCTGCGGAAGTGCAGTATTCCGCGTTCGCGCAGGTACACGATGAGGGTGAAGTTGAGTGGCACCAGAATCGCGACCCCGCTGAGCATGGCGCGGTGCGCAAAAGTCTCTGTTTCGGGATTTGAGGTCAGAGCGTATCCCGCGTAGGCGAGAAACAGCGAAACCGAAGCGAGGAACGCGCGTCCGCGGTTGAACCACAGACTCAGAAATACACCCATGGGGAGCACGACAGCCGGCAGCACCCCTATCGGGGCCGACGGTGTGGCGCGGGCGATGATGAACGATGCCACGGTCGCAACAACAAGCACGGTCGCAGGTGCAGCGAACTGCTCGACGGTGCGCAGGGATCTGGTGTTCAACGATGCGGTGGGCGAGCCATGCTTTTGGGGGCAGGCGGTTCGGTCGCCAAATCCCGACATGGGTAGCCACGTTTGTCGGCGCAGAATGCGTGAAACCGTATGCAAATGGCGGCAATCGCTGGTTCAATGTACACCTGACCGAAGCAAGCGAGATGTATGCCGAAGCTTAGCGCGCCAAGCCGGGTGCGTTACACTTCCTGACCGATTACTAAATGCAATTTTCCATCCTGCTTGACAGCAATTGATTGAGGGCACATGGCCGGACCACTTTCAGGCGTAAAAATACTTGATCTAACCAGCGTGGTAATGGGGCCGTTCGCGACCCAGATACTCGCTGAACTTGGCGCAGACGTCACCAAGGTTGAGGCGCTCGATGGCGACAACATGCGCGATGTTGGCCCCATGCAATCGCCGGCGATGGGGCATTTGCATATGCACCTCAATCGTGGAAAGCGCTGTATCGCGCTCAACCTGAAACAGCCTGCGGGGCGCGATGTCATCCTGCGCATGCTGCCGTCGATCGACGTGCTCGTGTACAACGTTCGCCCGCAAGCAATGGCACGCCTTGGTCTGTCATACGAGGATGTGCGCCTGGTTAACGACCGCCTGATATATGTCGGTACTTATGGATACTCGCAGCGCGGGGAGCGCGCCGGCAGAGCAGCCTATGATGATCTGATCCAGGGAATAACCGGGGTGCCGTGGCTGATGTCGCGAGATGGTGCCGAGCGGCCGCGATACGTGCCCCTCAATTTCGCTGATCGAGTCACCGGATTGCATGCTGTTTATGCTGTGACGGCTGCCTTGTACCATCGTGAGCGAACCGGGCGGGGGCAGTCGGTGGAAGTGCCGATGTTCGAGGCGATTTCTCATTTCGTACTGGGAGATCATCTGGCCGGGCTGGGCTACCGCCCCGCGAAAGGCCGTTCCGGTTACGAGCGATTGCGACAACGGCGCCCTTACCGTACGGCCGACGGTTATTTATGCGTTCTGGTTTATAACGGCAAACAGTGGCAGCGGTTTTTTGACGCGATCGGCCGGCCTGAGATGATGGACGATCCGCGTTTTGCCACGCACGCAAGCCGTGCCAATCACATTGGTGAAATCTACGACCTGCTGGCAAAGATTCTCGAGACCCGGTCATCCGGGGATTGGATGCAACTGCTGGAACAAGCGGATATACCAGTGGCGAAAATGAATGCAGTGGATGATCTGCTGTCAGATTCGCATTTGAAAGAAAGCGGTTTTTTCAGGGAAGAGGAACATCCTACTGAAGGCGGCATGATTGCAATGCGCACGCCGACCGATTGGTCCGAGTCGTCGCCGGAAGCCACGACACCGGCGCCGCAGTTGGGAGAGCATTCGTTGCAGGTGCTCCGGGAGCTTGGTTACGATGAAGACGAAATCACACGAATGAAGGAAGCCGGGGTGTTCAGGGCTACGTGATATTGACTGACGCGGGGTGCCCGGTTTTCACCGGAACGTCAGCGTTTTTCTTCATGCGATGTCTGCTGGCCGGACCGGCGGCGTCAGGATGGGCGATTCCTGGCTGGAGAAAAACGGGTGCGGTGAGATGTCTTCGGGGCGCTCTTTGGTGGGGTTGCATGATGGAGAACCAATGATCGACAGACGGAATTTCCTGAGACTGGGTGCAGGAGCGGCTATGGGCCTTGGCACTGCCGCCATTGACCGTCGTGCAACAGCTGGCGACACGCACGGAATTCGCCGCTATGTGCGCCTCGGACGCACCGGGCTTGAAGTGTCCGACATCTCGCTGGGTTCTTCCAGTAACTCCGATCCCGAAGTGGTTGCGTACGCGTTTGACCGCGGAGTGAATCTTTTCGACAGTGCGGAGAGTTATCGATGGGGTGGTGCCGAGACGGCGATCGGCAAGGCGCTGAAGGGTCGGCGCGACAAGGTTTATCTGACCAGCAAGACCAAGGCGGGAGCATCAGACTCCCGAAGCGAAATCATGGCCTCGCTCGAAGACAGTTTGAGGCGTTTGCAAACCGATTATGTCGATATCTATTTCAACCACTCGGTGAATGATGTCGATCGCCTGCGCAACGAGGAATGGCTGGAGTTTTGTGAATTGGCGAAACGGCAGGGCAAGATTCGATTTCGCGGTGTCTCGGGACATGGCAGCCAGCTTGCGGCGTGTATTGATTACGCCATCGACAACGATATGGCCGATGTCATTCTGGTCGCCTACAATTTTGCGCAGGATCCCGGTTTTTACGACAAGTTGCGTCACGTTTTTCACTGGTCTGCGATACAACCGGAATTGCCGAGGTTGCTCGAAAAGGCAAAGAAAAAAGATGTCGGTGTGCTGGCCATGAAGACGTTGATGGGCGCGAGGCTCAACGATATGCGGCCCTACGAGCGACCGGGTGCCACGTTTTCTCACGCCGCCTTTCGCTGGGTCCTGTCGAGCCCGAATGTTGACGCGCTGTTGATATCAATGTCCGACCGCGATGATATCGATGAGTATGTCTCCGCTTCCGGGTCGGTGGCGAACAACGTTTATGATCGCCAGTTGCTGGAGCGTTATGCCTTTATGCGCGCGGGCAAATACTGTCTGCCAGGCTGTAACGCCTGCGTCAACGCTTGCCCGAAGAAGGTGGAAATCGCTGAAGTGCTGCGCACACGCATGTACGACGTCGATTACGGCGATCGTTTACTTGCAAGATACGAGTATGCAGCACTGGCAGACGGTGCCACCGCCTGCGTCGATTGCGCAACGCAGGAGTGCATGGGGGCGTGTCCGATCGGCGTGCCGATTGCCGAATTTACTCGCGATGCGCTTGAGAGGCTCGGATGAGGCCGCCCGTTGGGCTGGCGAGGCCGTGTTTGCGCTGGGCATGATGCCGGTGAACCGTTTCTTTGCACATTTTCTGTTCATATTGGCCGCCTGGACACTGGTGATCAAGTATGTGTTTCCGGTGGCCTTCGCGATCCACCGCGGCCTGCCTGCCGGAACCCACGTCTATCTGGATCTGTGGCCGGTCATACACGTCTGGCTGGGTTGGTCGCTACTCCATTGGCAGCGTTATACGCTCTGGTTCGCGGCCGGTATTTCCGTTGCTGAAATCGTCATTATTGTCAGCAAGTTCGCTCTATTCCTTGCGGCACCCGAATGGACAATCTGGCGCACAAACTGGTTTATCAACAAGATTTTTGTGTTGAGTTGTTTTGTAATGCTGTTGACCTGGTTGCTGATCAACAGCCGCACGCTTCGAAAAATTCAAGCGGGAGGGAATGCGGTCGGTGATTCTGTGCGTTGAAGTGCGGTGGTGAGTCGACATTGCGTCGCGATTCCTGCGACCTGTCGTGGGGCGAAGTCATTATGCTCCGGCCAGGTCGCAATGATGCGACCGGAAACTGGTGTCCGCTGGCAACCTCGCTGCTGCTACAGCGTCAACCGGAAACAACGCGGACCGAACCGGATGGCGCGTTAGTTACGCCTGCCGGCAGGTTAGCTGTGGCTCTCAGGGCAGCTTGATCTTGCCGCCCCCCGGCGTCGCGCCACCACCCGCAAGTCCCGGTGGCATGCCTTCCGGTATGACAATGGAGGAGGCGGCTTCGCGGCGCATTTGCTGGAGTTCAGTCATGGCGCGCTCCACCGCGACCTGTGCGCCTTCGGCGAATTTTTCGATCGCACCGGAAAGGGACTCGCTTTCGAGTTGAAACGCCAGTGGGAGTGCACCCATGGGCGTCATGATCTGGGTCTCGCCGACGTACATACGTTGCCTTCTTTCGTCGGCCGTTCCATCGGATTTGATCGGATGCAGCACACGAATCGTCCCGACTTTGCGATCGGTAATGATCTCTTCGCGAAAGAGACTGGTTTCATCCATCTTTATTTCTTCGGCTGATTTGTCGAGGGCCATGATGTCTTAATCCTGCGTATGGTTAGGAACTCATGTGTAATTATCCCACGACGCGCCGAGGTTGGCTTGGAGTGTGCTTTGGCTTCAATGCTGAAAAAGGGCGGTATATGCCCGCGCGATTACAGGAAGACACGCCAATTTCTCACCATCTTCCTTTGGTGATGGTAAAGTTCGGTTTTGGGGGAGTAATCTGGTTGGCCGTTCAGGAGTACCTGATACGGCCCTGGAGAGTTCCCTGGCAAGCGACACCTGGTTGCACTGTAAGAGTGCGTGGTGCCGACCCAGTATATGGTTTGAATATAATATACTGCGACTGCGCCGCCTGAGAGTAGGCCGCAGTTCTGACAGGAACGGAGATTCCTTCAACGCCCGAGGGGCGAGCGCCGTACAGCCCGATGTAGGCTGCGGCAAAAAACAAAGATCGACCATACAGAAGTCTTGTGACGTTTCAGACCGGGACTATCGGAACCGTTGATACTGTCCGGTGATGCGCCTTGACCGCTTTCTGGATGAACCGGATGCCGTGCGTCTTGCATGCCCGTTGCGCCACTACCGGTAGCGCTCGGAATGGTGCGAGGCTGGCAGGGCCGAACTTCAGGCAACGCGGTTCGGTTCGTGTGCGTTTGCAAGCAGGCCGACCAGGCAGGTGTCAATCTATTCCACTATCGAATGGAGAGTTTAGTGAAGACAGTACTTTTGATCGTTTCCAAAGGAAGACATTAGGTGGCCAGAAATCGTAGAGGCACGCGACCGAAGGGCCCGGGACCCGCGCCTGAGCAACGACGCGATGCACAACCGGCAAGCAGTCGAATCAAGGTGGTATCAGGGGGGCAGACCGGTGTCGACCGGGGCGCGCTTGATGCCGCGCTGGAACTGAATCTCCAATGTGGTGGCTGGTGTCCTGAAGGACGGCTTGCAGAGGATGGCCCGATCCCGGAGCAATATCCTATGCAGGAAGTAGAGGGTGGTGATTACCGCGATCGGACCCGCAAGAATGTTCTCGACAGCGATGGCACGGCCATTATTTATTTTGGTGAGATCGAAGAAGGCGGTACGGAGAGTACGCTTGATGACTGTGTCCAGTTGGCGAAACCGTATCAGTTGATCAATGGCGCAGAAACGCAACCCGGGCAGGCAGCGAAACTGATTGCCGATTTTGTCCGTGATCTCGGAGTACAGACCCTCAATGTTGCCGGCCCACGGGCGAGCAAAGTGGAAAGAGGCCATAAATTCGCGTTTGATACCCTGCGCATGGTCGTTGATCATCTGGGGCGAACAAGCAGCAGTCCTGGAAAACGTACGAGCGCCAGAGGTGGCAGGCAAAGACCGAATGGCCAGGGGCAGCAGGCTGGTGCAGGGAACAATGGCAACGAACGCGCCGGTCAGGGGCGGAACAGCAAATTCAGCGGCCAGCGTCGAAAAGGTCCCGGCCAAAGCCATCGCGCCAAGCAGGGCGTGAAGTAGCGGGGATCAAGAGAGAGTTGTATCGGTCACCGGGCCACGACGGCTCGATTCAGAAATTCGTCGACCGGTAGAACAGAATTTGATGACCAGAAATGTCATCCGGTGCGTCGATTGGAAAGGCGACATCCAGACGCCAGACGGTGCCAAAAGCCGAGCGAACGCTGAACACCCGCAACCCAAAGCCGACGTTGGCCAGCCAATCCTTATTGACGGCGTTGTCCGGTTCGCCGCTCCAGGCTCGTCCAGTGTCGAAGAAAAGACCCCCTCCCACTCGAAACAGGCGGAATGGATACCAGTCGGTATAGAGTCGCTGCTCCAGATTGAACACGACCCTGCGGTCACCGGACTGATAATTGGCCGGGTAGCCGGGCAGGCCGTTCTCGCCACCCAGTGTCAGTTGGTTAGAATCGAAGATGTCGTTTCCAGCGTCAACTGAAAGGCCAACAAATGTCTGGGCGCGGCTGCTTTGTGGGGCGAAATACTGGATAT
>DATKYN010000087.1:0-50844 GCA_035528435.1 Burkholderiales bacterium | reverse complement strand
CAGAATCGAGAACGGGCAAAGCCTGTTGGACCGCATGGCCCGTGCCAAGCTGCGGTTCCTGGCAGACGAACTCGATATCGTTTGCCCTGGTTTGGTCGCAAACTGCTTCGCCGCCGTGCCCATAAACGACGACAATTCGTCGCGCCGACAAAGCGCGTGCCACTGAAATGACATGGTCCAGCATTGGACGACCGGCTAGCGGATGCAAGACTTTCGGGATGTCGGAATGCATTCGCATGCCTTTTCCGGCAGCGAGAATGACAACATCGAGATCGGACATGATAGGGCGCGGATAAGTGAGCGTAAAAAGCGGCGGGATTATCGCATACGGCTTTATCTTGTTGCCGCTGGCTTTGTCGTGCCACATGTATGCAGCAAGAATCGTGCTTCGGGATAATCAGTCCTGGAAAACGTCGATATCCCAGCGGCACATCATTTTCGACAGTCGGCGTCATGGGACGCATTCCTTCGAACGCTAGCGGGGCAGCCAATGCTCCCTAGACCTCGTGGCTTTCGCCTCTGGCGGGAACCTGCACATCCCAGCCAAACCGCTCACGTACGCAATCGGCGAAATCGTGTGCGGTAGTTGCTTCGCCATGCACGACGAACGTTTTCCGGGGTGCTCGGGAGAAATGTGCCAGCCAATCGAGCAGCGCGGCACGGTCGGCATGCGCAGACAGGCCGCCGATGGTGTAAATGCCGGAATTTACCGGCACGTCGTCACCGTAAATTCGAACCGATTTTTGGCCATCCACGATGCGCCGGCCAAGCGTGCCGGCGGCCTGAAACCCGGTGAAGATGACAGAGGATTCGGGCCTCGGGAGATTGGCTCGCAAATGTCTCTTGATTCTCCCGGCGTCGCACATGCCGCTTGCCGAGATAATCAGCGCACCATGAGGAATTTCCGACAGTTTTCTTGATTCCGTATGGTCATCAACGAAGCGTATGCGCGGCCGGTCGCGATTGTTCTGGATCCAGCGCATTGCCTCGATAGCGTCATCATCCGCGATATCAAGATGCTTGAGCGTAATCTCCGTCGCTCGGATCGCCATGGGCGAGTCCACATAGACATCCAGCTCCGGAATGCGTTGTTCACGGAACAACTTGACGACAAGGTAGAGAAGGTCCTGTGTCCGGCCGACGGCGAATGCCGGGACGATTACGTTGCCCTTCTTGTCTGCGAAGGTTTCGGTTATCGCCCGGGCGAATTCTTCAACGGTGTCAGCCATCGACTTGTGCAGCCGGTTGCCGTAAGTTGATTCGATCAGAAGTACATCAGCCGAGTCGATGCGGGCGGGATCCTCGACGATCGGATGACCGGGCTGCCCGATATCGCCAGAGAACACCAGCTTGCGGTGAGCGCCGCGGTCATTGACCATCACTTCCAGTATCGAAGACCCAAGGATATGACCCGCATCCCGGAAGATGCAGCGGACGCTGTCGTGCGGCGCCATTTCCCGATCGTATTCGGTTCGTTGAACCTGCTTGTTGACGAGTTCGGCTTGTCTGACCGTATAAAGCGGCTGGTGTCGCTTGCCGGCGTGCTTGCGCCACTCCGCTTCGCGCTCCTGTATATAAGCGGCATCGGCCAACATGACCACCAGAAGGTCTGCCGTTGCCGCGGTGCAGAAAACAGGCCCCTTGTAACCAAGGGCGGTCAGTCTTGGCAGCAGGCCGGAGTGATCCAGGTGCGCATGTGTCAGCAGCACGAAGTCAAGGCTGCGGACGTCAAATTCGAAAGACCGCCTGTTCTTTCGCACCGCGTTCCCGGCGCCCTGAAACAATCCGCAGTCAACAAGAAATCGTGCTGATGATGTTTCCACCAGATAGCATGATCCGGTCACTTCCTGCGCTGCGCCAAGAAAAGAGATTCTCATGGTTTGTAACGTCGATTTGGATGTCGTCTCTACAACTTTAACCCCCCGATTGTATGCGTCAAAAAGAAGAAGTCAGAATCTCGTGCGCGAACAACGCCGTCTTCAGTTCGCGTTTTGGTGGCCGGGAGAATTTCTGCGCTATCAAGAGGGTTGCAAGGGACGGTGCTCGGGTGTTGGCTCAGGCTTGCGAATCGCAGGCGAAACTGATGAGATTGACTATGTGGTGAGCGTTTCGGGTTTTCACCTGGCGCGGGAGATGCTTTCAGAAACCCAAGCGCCGCAAGTCAAGCGCCGCAGTTATTGAGCTTCACGAACGCTGATTGATTTTCGTATCACAGGAGGCGAGTTCATGGACTTTGCTGAATGTATTTCCGATCAGATCGCCGCTGCCGGCCGACCGTTGGTTGGCGTCACGCTGGCGGCGGTTCCTTGTCCTGATACGCCATTGATTCTTACCCTGCACTGGCATGGTTTCGTCAAGGAGCGCATCGCGCCTGTTCCGGCTGCGAAACCGGTTCGCTTCTCGTCGATACCCAGTTCAGCCCTGCAACTCAATATTCCCTGGGCGGACCTGTTGTCGCTCGATCTTGCGGTGATGGAAGCGGGTTGGGAACTGGGAGCCTGGGATGTTTCAAGGACCGAGCGGCGAGGCTGTGTAAGGCCTGGCGCGCCGGCCAAAGAGGCGATGGAGTGCCGCCAGGCATTCGCGTCACTGCCGGCTGGCGATCGCGGCCAACAATGGGTGGTGTCGGAGGCGCCCGACGCAGAGGATTTGCTCGATGTGGCGGCGCGCAGCGGTTACGTACTATGGTCGTTCCGGCCGGTACACGGGGGTATCTGGGCAGAAGTGTCCGATGACGAGACATTGTGTTCCGATGGCACACGGCGGCCACCGTGCCCGCATCATCCGGTACCGCCAGGTGATCGGAAGAAGCATCACACCGTTTATCGCTTCGGCGTGTCGGCAGGTGGAATCGTAACGAACTGATCGTTTAGGGCCTGCTGCCCGAATGGCGTCGCCGGGACCGGCAGGCACCCAACCCGGTTTTTCTGCTTCCGCATAGTCATTTTTATTTCAATCACTATTGAAAAGGGGCTTCGTCGCCCCTATCATTAGCACTCGTCCGGACCGAGTGCTAACAGGTTGGCACCGGCCGAACCCCGAAAAGATCATTCCAAAAGTTTATTTCGTTGATTATGAAGGAGAAATCAGCAATGAAAATCCGTCCCCTGCACGATCGTGTGATCGTCAAGCGTCTGGAAGAAGAGCGCAAGACCGAGTCAGGCATTGTCATTCCCGACTCCGCGGCAGAAAAGCCGGACACCGGCGAGGTCATCGCCATCGGCAAAGGCAAGTTGCTTGAAGACGGCAAAGTGCGTCCCCTGGACGTCAAGAAAGGCGACAAAGTCCTGTTTGGCAAGTATTCCGGACAGGCCGTCAAGATCGAAGGCGAAGAGATGCTGGTGATGCGTGAAGAGGACATCATGGGCGTTCTCGACGCGGCCTGAGGCGGCGAATCGACCTCTTCCCATTCTGAAAAGTTAACAGGAGCAAGATAATGGCAGCAAAAGAAGTCAAGTTTCATGACGCCGCCCGCACGCGTATCGTGAAGGGCGTAAACATACTGGCCGATGCGGTCAAGGTTACCCTCGGCCCGAAGGGCCGCAACGTTGTTCTGGAGCGATCGTTCGGCGCGCCGACCATCACCAAGGATGGAGTGTCGGTAGCCAAGGAAATCGAGCTCAAGGACAGGTTCGAGAACATGGGCGCACAAATGGTCAAGGAAGTCGCTTCCAAGACTTCTGATGTGGCAGGTGACGGCACCACCACGGCAACCGTGCTCGCCCAGGAAATCGTGCATGAGGGCATGAAGTTCGTCGCCGCCGGCATGAACCCGATGGATCTCAAGCGCGGCATCGACAAGGCAGTTATCGCCATCGTTGCCGAATTGGCGAAGATTTCCAAGCCGTGCACAACCAGCAAGGAAATCGCACAGGTTGGTTCCATCTCCGCGAACTCGGATGCCGAGATCGGCAAAATCATCGCCGAGGCAATGGACAAGGTCGGCAAGGAAGGTGTCATCACGGTTGAAGATGGTTCCGGCCTGCAGAGCGAGCTCGAAGTGGTAGAAGGTATGCAGTTTGATCGCGGCTACCTGTCGCCCTACTTCATCAACAACCCCGACAAGCAGATGTCGATGCTGGACAACCCTTACGTGCTTCTGCACGACAAGAAAATCTCCAACATTCGTGATCTGCTGCCAGTGCTTGAGCAGGTTTCGAAATCAGGCCGTCCGTTGCTGATCGTTGCTGAGGATGTCGAAGGCGAAGCGCTTGCGACGCTGGTGGTTAACAACATCCGTGGCATCCTGAAGACCGCCGCTGTAAAGGCGCCGGGTTTCGGCGATCGTCGCAAGGCCATGCTCGAAGATATTGCCATCCTCACGGGCGGTACCGTTATCGCTGAAGAGGTCGGTTTGACTCTGGAGAAAGCCACTCTCAACGATCTTGGCAGCGCCAAGCGTATAGAGATTGGCAAGGAAGAGACGACCGTGATCGACGGCGCTGGCGACCAGAAATCAATCGAGGCCCGGGTCAAGGCCATCCGTGCCCAGATTGAGGAGTCCGGCAGCGACTATGATCGCGAGAAACTGCAGGAGCGGGTTGCCAAGCTTGCAGGCGGTGTTGCGCTGATTAAAGTCGGTGCTGCCACCGAAGTTGAGATGAAAGAAAAGAAAGCCCGCGTCGAGGATGCGCTGCATGCAACGCGTGCTGCCGTCGAAGAAGGCATTGTTGCTGGTGGTGGCGTTGCGCTGATCCGGGCCCGTTCGGCGATCCAGAAGCTCAAGGGCGAAAATCACGACCAGGACGCCGGCATCAAGATCGTTTGGCGTGCACTTGAAGAGCCCCTTCGCATGATCGCCGCCAATGCAGGTGACGAGCCCTCCGTCGTGCTGAACAAGGTGGCCGAAGGAAAAGGCAACTTCGGGTACAACGCTTCGACTGGTGATTATGGCGATATGGTCGAATTGGGTGTTCTCGATCCGACCAAGGTTACCCGCTACGCATTGCAAAATGCAGCCTCGGTTGCCGGCCTGATTTTGACTACAGACGCGATGGTTGCTGAATCACCGAAGGAAGATGGTGGTCATGCTGCGCCAGATATGAGTGGTATGGGTGGCATGGGCGGCATGGGTGGTATGGGCATGTAAGTTTGCCTGGGCCGCGCTTGCAGCGGCTCATGTCACACCCTGCTAAAAGGCTCCGCTGGTAACAGCGGGGCTTTTTTTTTGCGCAGTGCGCAAAAGCCCTCGTCAAACCTTGGGTTATGATGCGGCAGGATTAGAAAAAACAAAGAAATCCATCAGGGGGACTCAAACATGAAAAATCCGCAGGGGTATTGGAAAGCGAACCTCAGGATCCTATTCGGGTGCCTGATTGTCTGGTTCGTCGCCTCGTATGGTTTTGGCATTATTGTCGCCGAGCCGCTCAATGCATTCAGCATCGGCGGGTATCCGCTCGGGTTCTGGTTCGCCCAGCAGGGATCCATCTATATCTTTCTGGCGTTGATCTTTTTCTATGTCTGGCGCATGAACAAGCTCGATCGCGAGTTCGACGTTCACGAAGACTGACCCGGGGAGATTTCAATGGAAGAACTTAGAGTCCTTACATGGGGTGTCGTCGGTTTCACCTTTGCCCTCTACATTGGTATCGCGATATGGGCGCGTGCCGGCAGCACCAGTGAGTTTTACGTCGCAGGCAAGGGTGTCAATCCGGTATTGAACGGCATGGCCACTGCGGCTGACTGGATGTCGGCAGCATCGTTTATCTCGATGGCAGGCTTGATAGCGTTCAACGGCTACGATGCATCGGTCTACCTGATGGGCTGGACGGGTGGTTACGTACTGCTGGCGCTGTTGCTGGCGCCGTACCTGCGAAAATTCGGCAAGTTCACCGTGCCCGAATTCATCGGCGAGCGTTATTACTCACAGACCGCGCGCATCGTGGCGGTTATCTGTCTGATCGTTGCCTCGATCACCTACGTGATCGGTCAGATGAAAGGAATCGGCGTCGCGTTCTCGCGTTTTCTGGAAGTGAGCTACGAGGTCGGCTTGTTCAGTGGCATGGGCGTGGTCTTCTTCTACGCAGTACTGGGGGGTATGAAGGGAATTACCTATACGCAGATCGCCCAGTATGTCGTGCTCATCTTCGCTTACACCGTGCCGGCTGTTTTCATTTCACTGCAGTTGACCGGGAATCCCATTCCGCAACTGGGGCTGGGAAGTTCGGTGGCCGATGGCACACACTTGCTGGCAAAGCTTGATCAGGTGCTTGTCGAGCTCGGGTTTGCCGAATACACGGTAAAGAAGGGCACCTCGCTGAACATGGTCGCATTGACCCTGTCATTGATGATTGGCACGGCGGGTCTGCCGCATGTCATCGTTCGCTTTTTCACCGTGCCGAGAGTGCGTGATGCACGCGCGTCGGCCGGATGGGCGCTGTTCTTTATTGCGCTGCTCTACACCACGGCCCCTGCGGTTGGCGCCATGTCGTTCTACAACCTGATGAGTACTATCCAGCCAGGCCAGATTGGGTCGGAAACGGGTAATCTTGTCTACGAAGAGCGGCCGCAGTGGTTCAAGAACTGGGAGAGAACCGGTCTGCTCGCGTTCGAAGACAAGAATGGCGATGGTCGCGTTCAGTATTACAACGACAAGAATACGGTTTTCACGGAAGAAGCCCAGGCGAACTTCGGCTGGAATGGCAACGAGATGACCAAGATCGATCGCGACATCATGGTGCTTGCCAATCCCGAGATTGCAAAATTGCCGAACTGGGTGGTGGCGCTCGTAGTCGCTGGTGGATTGGCGGCGGCCCTTTCCACGGCGGCCGGCCTTCTCATGGCCATATCGTCCGCCGTATCGCATGATCTGTTGAAGGGTATTTTCAAACCGGATATCTCGGAAAAGGCGGAACTCATGGCGGCGCGGGTCGCAATGGCCGGCGCGATTCTCATCGCGGGTTGGCTCGGGCTTCATCCACCGGGCTTCGCGGCACAGGTGGTGGCCCTGGCGTTTGGACTTGCCGCGTCGTCGATATTCCCTGCCCTGATGTTCGGGATATTCAACAAGCGTGTGAACAGTACAGGCGCTGTGGTGGGCATGCTCGTCGGACTGACCAGTACGCTCGTTTACATATTCATGTTCAAGGGCTGGCTGTTTATTCCGGGCACCAATAACTTCGCCAACACACCCGAGAACTGGCTGTTCGGTATTCAGCCGGAAGCCTTCGGAGCGGTCGGTGCCTTGCTCAACTTTGCTTCGGCCTGGGTGGTTTCGAAGCTGACGGCGCCACCCCCGGAGCACATCCAGCATCTGGTTGAGGACATCCGGGTGCCGCGCGGCGGTGGAGCGGCTGTCGCTCATTGATCGGGTCCGGCCCGGTTCGAGAAAAGCCCCGCTTTGTCGGGGCTTTTCTTTTTTGCAACGGAACGCAGGTTAATGAAAGCGCTTGCTGGCGACGCTCCGAATGAACAGCATTTGCGGCATGGTCACTTGACGACGGAACGCTGATAATTGAACCTCCTGCTGGCGAAAAAAATGGAAATCGAACTAATCGAAATCAGGGAATTTCTTGCCGCGCAACATCCGTTCGACGCGCTGCCGGACGATGCGCTCGACCGTCTGCCGGGCATGTTGTCGGTGCGCTATTTCCGACGCGGAACGACTGTGCCCGCAGCGGAAGACAGCGGGCGTGATCTCTACATCGTTCGGCAAGGCGCGGTGGAGACGCGCGATCAGGGTGGAAATCTCATCGACAAACTGGGCGAAGGTGAGTTGTTGTCCGCGGCGTGCACAGAGGATGAAGCTAGTGCTGGCATGACCAGCGTGACCGCAGAGGACACCCTCGCTTATCTGCTTCCCTGCGAGCAACTTGATGGCCTTTGCCAAAGCTATCCGGAATTTGCAAAACACTTTGATACCACGCTGACTGCACGTCTGAAAAAAGCCATTGCGGCCTTGCAGGCGACGCCGCGAGGAAGCGGCGGATTGCTGAATGTCGCGGTTGGCAACCTGATGAAGCGTGAACCGGTTTTCGTTGGCCCGCAGGCCAGCGTTCGTGAGGCCGCACAGCGTATGACCGAAGAGCGTGTGTCATCGCTACTGGTGCTGGACGGTGAAAAGCTGATCGGGCTGGTGACGGATCGCGATCTGCGCAGCCGCTGTATCGCAGCGGGACTGGACACGACACAGCCGGTTTCGAAGATCATGACGCCGAATGTGCACACGGTTACTGCCGCGATGCCCGGATTCGAGGCGTTGATGCAGATGACCCGCCTCAACGTGCATCATCTGCCGGTGTTGGACGGACAGCGTGCAGTGGGCGTGCTGTCCACCACCGATCTGATCCGCCACGAGAGCGCCAACGCTGTTTATCTTTCTGGCGACGTGGGCAAGGCGGCTTCGGTCGAGGCGTTGGCTGATATCAGTCTCAAGCTGCCCGAACTGCAGGTTCAGCTTGCGCTTGCCGGCGCGGGTGCGCGTCACGTTGGCGAGGCGGTATCAACAGTCAACGACGCGATTACGCGGCGCCTTCTCGAACTGGCGGAGCGACAACTGGGATCGCCACCCGTGCCATATGCATGGGTCACCGGCGGGTCGCATGCACGCCGTGAGCAAACATCTCACTCCGACCAGGACAATGCGCTGATACTGTCCGACGAGATGGCGCCAGAAGATGACAGGTACTTCGAAGAGCTGGCGCGCTTCGTCAACGACGGACTAAATGCCTGCGGATTCGTTTACTGTCCAGGCGAGGTCATGGCCGGCAATCCGAAGTGGCGACAGCCGCAAAAAAAATGGCGCAGTTACTTTGACGCCTGGATCAGCGAGCCTGAACCAATGGCGCTGATGCTCTCCAGCGTGTTCTTCGACCTGCGGGTGATTCGCGGAGACGCATCGCTGTTTGAGGAATTGCAACGCGAGAATCTGGAGAAAAGCCGGGCGAACGGAATTTTTATTGCGTACATGGTAGCCAATGCGTTGACGCACCGGCCACCTCTTGGATTTTTCCGCAACATCGTTTTGATTCAGGGCGGGGAACACGGCAACACCTTTGATATAAAGCATCGGGGAATCGTGCCGGTGGTCGATCTGGCACGCGTCTACGCGCTTGCGGAGGGTCGGCCGGAGGTCAACACGGTTGACCGGTTGCGAGCCGTCACCGGAACCCGGGCAGTCAGTACGCAAGGCGCCCGGGACCTGGAAGATGCCTACGAGCTTATTGCTACGCTGCGTGTCCAGCATCAGGCCGGACAACTGCGCCATGGTGAAAAAGCGGATAACTTCATTGGATCGGGAGAGCTGTCGGGGCTGGAGCGAAGCAATCTGAAGGATGCTTTCGGCATTATCGCGACGATGCAAAAGGCGCTGGAGCAGCGCCATTCTGCGGAACGGCTTCGCTAGTTCGCGATGTGGCAGTGGTTTCTCGGGCTCGATTCTCGCCGCCGGCATTTGTTGCGAAATGCTTTGCCTGGACCAATGCATGATTATCTGATGAAGCCCTTTCCCGGCCGGACGATCGACTATCGTGAAGTACGGTTTGTCGCGCTGGATCTGGAAACAACCGGACTGGACCCTCGCCGCGACGAGATTCTCAGTATCGGTTTGGTTGACTTCCGTGCGGGACGCATTGATCTGGCGACGGCTGCACACCACCTGGTTTCACCTTCGCGCGCGATTCCCGAGCAGTCTGCGGTGATTCACCAGATCACCGATGACCTGGCAGCCCGGGGGCAGGCTCTGTCCGAGGTGCTGCCGCCGTTGCTTGCCCGCCTCTCTGGCAGCGTACTTTTGGGCCATCATGTAAGCGTCGAGCGCGAGTTCCTTGATGCGGCCTGTCGGCGCCTCTACGGCACACCTTTTCTCATTCCCGTGGCCGATACCGAGGCGCTGATTCGGCGCTGGCTGGAGCAACGCAACCAGCCAATTGCCGGCCGCGACCTGCGGCTGCACGCCCTGAGGGCGCGCTATGGCCTTCCACGCTACAAGGCCCATAACGCGCTGACCGATGCTCTGGCCACGGCAGAGTTGTTCTGTGCCTTTGTGGCAAAACGTGATTTTGGCGGCAAGGCACCATTAAAGCTTTTTCTCGAGCGGCAATAGGGCGGCATGAATCGACTGCGCCCCGGTTGGTCGGGGCCGGATTTCTACGTATAATTCGCCGCTTCGCGATGGGCGCCAGCCCAGCCGTATCCCGGACTCTCGTCCGGGTTGGTGGTAGTGCAGACAATGGCCAAGTAGCTCAGTTGGTAGAGCAGAGGACTGAAAATCCTTGTGTCGGTGGTTCGATTCCGCCCTTGGCCACCACCTCATGCGTTGCTGTGAGACCCTGTCTTTGCGGTTTTCTCACGTAAATCCCTTGGTATTACTTGCTCGTCTTAACAGATTACGAGGACAGGACATGTCAGACGACACATTTGTGCCAGGCAGCTTGTTTGCGGAACCGGCTGACGGAGCGTTCCCCAAAACGGGTCGCCGCAGGTTTATTCGCGGCGCTCTTGCTGCTGCCACGGCAATCGGCGCGGCATCGTCACTGCCGCTCGTTGCAAAGGCCGGCTCGCCCACCCGGCACACCTTGCTGATATCCAACCCAGGCCACTTTCACGCCGGATTGACGCTTCGCTCCCGGGACCCGCGCCTTGCCGACGACGTTTACGTCTACGCCGAGGAGGGCCCGGACGTGGACAACTTTATCCGCATGGTCGACTCGTTCAACAACCGGGCTGCGAATCCTACACGCTGGAAGCTGCATGTATATCGTGGTCCGGATCACCTTGAGCGTTTGCGCTCGGAGCGTCGCGGCGACATTGCCGTTATTTCGGGCAGGAACGATACCAAAATGGCTTCGATACATCGGCTTCACGATGACGGGTTCTATGTCCTTGGCGACAAGCCCTGGCTGATTGACACGGCTGAAGAGAGCCAACTTCGGGGGGTGACGGCCACCCGGCCACTGGCCATGGACATCATGACCGAGCGCCACCAGATTGCCAGCCGGTTACAGCGTGCGCTGGCGACAAACCCCGAAGTGTTTGGTGAGTTTCGGCGCGAAGGCGACGACCCGGCAATCTATTTCAAGAGCATTCATCATCTTTACAAGATCGTGAATAACCGGCCATTAATCCGCCCTCAGTGGTTCTTTGATACCCGTGTTCAGGGTGAGGGCATGACCGATGTCACCACCCATCTGGTTGATCTGGCGCAATGGATGACCGGTGACGGTACCGCGTTTGACTATCAGCGCGACGTGGTGCTCGAGGCCGCGCGTCAATGGCCAACAGCCGTTCCGCGCGATATTTACTCGAAGATTACAGGGCTCGACGATTTTCCGGCCGCGGTGAGGGAGCACGTCGATGGCGGATCGCTGCAGTATCTGTGCAATGCGGGAATCAGGTACCGCCTTCGCGATATTCCGGTGCAGATCGAATCCTTGTGGAATTTGGCCATTCCCCGGGATGGTGGCGATACGCACTACGCGGTGCTGCGAGGCACGCAGGCGGAACTGCTTGTCGATCAGGGGCCGGATACCGGGTTCAAGACACGCCTGACCCTGCGCCCCGTGCGCAATAACGGACGATACGAAGACTCGGTGGCACGCGCTGTGGCTGCTTTGCAGGCGGACTTTCCCGGTGTTGGCTACGAAGCCCAGGCCGATGGCTACCGGATACGCATACCGGATGCATTGCGCACCGGCCATGAGTCGCATTTCGCTGAAGTGCTGCAGGAATTCCTCGGCTACATCGAAAAAGGAGCCTGGCCGCAGCAACTTGGCCCGGATATCGTTGCCAAATACACGCTGCTGGTGCGTGCTCGGAAGCTGTCGCATCAAGCCCCAGGCTGACCGTTCCCAGCCACTTGTTTTAGCCCGGTTTGTCCGGATTACTGGTTTACAATGACCAGCTTACATACGATCAGCGCGTTTCCTGGCCACTTGTCGATACCCCAGCTATTTGCCTTCGGGATTAACCACAACACGGCGCCGGTGGATGTTCGGGAGCAGGTGTCTTTCGAACCCGCCAGCCTGGATCTGGCGTTGCGTGATCTGGTTGACCGTGAACCGGTGCGCGAAGCCGCGATCGTGTCGACCTGTAATCGCACCGAGATCTATTGCAGTACCAGCGAGCCCGAGCGTGCAATCAACTGGCTGGCGCGATTCCATCGCCTTGATTCGAACAAAATCGAACCGTTCATTTACAGCCTTCCGGAAGCGCGTGCCGTCGATCATGCTTTTCGCGTTGCCAGCGGGCTGGACTCCATGGTCCTGGGCGAGCCGCAGATTCTTGGTCAGCTAAAGGACGCGGTACGCAGTGCCGAGAAAGCGGGAACGCTTGGAAGCGTCCTGCACAAATTGTTTCAGTCGAGTTTTTCCGTTGCCAAGGACGTACGCACCCGCACCGAGATTGGAACCAGTTCGATCTCGTTGGCCGCCGCCGCGGTGCGGCTGTCGGAGCGAATATATCCGTCTGTTGCCGATCAGAGAATTCTGTTTATCGGCGCCGGAGAAATGATCGAGCTATGTGCGACGCACTTTGCCGCGAAGAGTCCAAGCGCGATCAGTTTCGCCAACCGGACCACTGAGCGCGCCGCCGAACTTGCCGGGCGATTCGGCGCCGCGACGATTGCGTTGAACGATCTTCCGCAACAACTCTCTTCGTTTGATACCGTCGTTTCCTGTACTGCCAGCCCCTTGCCAATACTCGGTAAAGGCTTGATAGAACGATGTGTCAAGGCACGCCGTCATCGACCGATACTGATGATCGATCTCGCCGTGCCGCGTGATATCGAGGCCGAGGCCGCGGATCTCGACGACGTATTTCTGTATACCGTCGATGACCTCGGCGGAATCGTTCGTGAGGGCATGGACGTGCGGCGCGCGGCAGTCGATCAGGCGGAAGCGATTATCCGCTCCGGTGTCGGGGCGTTTATGCATTGGCTCGAAACGCGTGAAGTTGTGCCGACTATTCGCGCCTTGCGGGAGCAGGCTGAAAAGACACGTCGTAACGAAATTGCGCGCGCTGTCACGGCACTTGAGCGTGGTGACGATCCCAAGGCGGTGCTGGAGCAGTTTTCGCGCGCGCTCACCAATAAATTCCTGCATGCGCCCACCAGTGCGATCAAGCAGGTTGAGTCGCAACAGCGAGCGGAGTTGGTCAACGCGCTGGCACGTTTGCACGGCATCGATCCCGGGGAATGAAAGCGTCTATTGATTCCAAGCTGGCGCAGCTAGCTGCGAGGCTGGAGGAGCTCAATGCGCTGTTGAGCGCGGAAGACGCGACCCGGGATATGGACAGCTTTCGCAACTTGACGCGAGAGCACGCCGAAATCACACCGATTGTCGAGCTCTACCAGACCTATTTACAAACGGAGCGTGATATTGAGTCGGCCCAGGGTCTGACCAGCGATCCCGAGATGGCGGAGCTTGCCGAGGCCGAAGTGCTGTCCGGGCGCAATACCCTCGAGCGGCTTGAAGCTGAACTGCAGAAACATCTTCTGCCAAAAGACCCGAACGACGAGCGCAACATCTTTCTGGAAATTCGTGCTGGAACCGGTGGTGACGAATCGGCGTTGTTTGCGGGGGATTTGTTCAGGATGTATAGCCGCTATGCCGAACGACAGAAGTGGGGTGTTGAAGTGGTCTCTCAAAGCCTGTCCGAGCTCGGGGGCTACAAGGAGATCGTTGCAAAAATAATTGGTAGCGGCGCTTATTCGAAGCTCAAGTTCGAGTCTGGTGGGCATCGGGTGCAGCGCGTGCCGGAGACGGAGACACAGGGGCGAATTCATACCAGTGCCTGCACCGTTGCCATCATGCCGGAAGTCGATGCGATCGCCGATGTTGATCTCAATCCGGCGGACTTGCGCATCGACACCTATCGCGCGTCGGGCGCCGGTGGGCAGCATGTTAACAAGACCGATTCGGCTGTGCGGGTCACGCACCTGCCGACGGGGATTGTCGTTGAGTGCCAGGATGGGAGATCACAGCACAAGAACAAGGCGCAGGCGTTGTCGATACTTGCCGCGCGCATCAAGGATGCGCAGGTTCGTGAACAGCAGGCAGAAGAGGCGGCAACGCGCAAGTTGATGGTCGGTAGCGGCGACCGGTCCGAGCGCATTCGAACATACAATTTCCCGCAAGGCAGGGTCAGCGACCACAGGATTAATCTGACACTCTACAAGTTGCCGCAGATCATGGAAGGAGATCTTGATGAGTTGATCGACGCCCTGGCTGCCGAGCACCAGGCCGAACTGCTGGCGACGCTTTCTCAGGAGGCGGTGCTGTCTTGACCGAAGCGGCAGCTGCACCAGGCGCAGCGCTGATGCACGATGCAATACGCCTGCGCGATACGCTCGGATTGACCAATCGCGAGGCCCGCAGCGAAGTGGAGTTGCTGCTCATGCGCGCACTCGGGATAACGCGGGCTCGATTGATTGCACACCCCGAGCTCGCTGCCGAGGCAGCAGCCAACGATATCTATCAGGGATCACTGAAACGGCGCCTTTCGGGTGAGCCGATGGCCTACATCCTGGCCGAGCGCGAGTTCTACAGCGCGGTTTTTGCGGTTTCTCCGGCAGTGCTGATACCACGGCCGGAAACCGAGCTGCTGGTCGATATGGCGCTTGAGCGCCTCGACTCGCAACAGCATGGCAGTGTGCTCGATCTGGGCACCGGGAGCGGGGCGATTGCCGTTGCAATCGCACTTAACCGCCCGCATGTGAGGGTTATGGCGGTCGATGCGTCGCAGAGTGCACTTGAAGTCGCAGCTTGCAACGCCGGGCGCCTGCTTGATGATGCGAAGCAGGTCCAGTTTGCCCGCAGCGACTGGTTCGAGGAGCTTGGGGGAACGCGATACCATCTGATCGTGTCCAATCCGCCTTACGTGGCAGCCGGAGATGTGCATCTTCGCGAGGGCGACGTGCGCTTTGAGCCCGAACAGGCGCTCGTCGCAGGGCAAGAGGGTCTGGACGACCTGCAGCGTATCATTGGCGAGGCGCCAGGGTACTTGGCCGAGGGCGGATGGCTATTGTGTGAACATGGTTATGATCAGGCCGAAGCGTGTCGCCGTCTGCTGAGGGAAGCCGGGTTCGTTGATCTGGTGGCGGAGCGCGATTTGGCGGGGATTTTGAGAGTATCCGGTGGGCGCTGGTTGACGGCTGGTCCAGCCGCCGGATAATCGGGTTGGTGAACGGCGCGAGGTAGAGGGCGCATTTTGTTTTTGTCAGGCGGGGATCGCCCCGCTATTTTCAGGAGTCAGGGAAACAGTCATGGACACTCAGGAAATTATCAAGAAGCAGGTAGAGGAGAACACGGTCGTGCTGTACATGAAAGGCACGCCGGATGCGCCGATGTGTGGGTTTTCTGCGGCCGCGGTCCAGATACTTGAGGCGTGCGGTGCCAATGATGTGGCGACGGTCAACGTTTTGGCCGATGAGGACGTGCGGCAAGGCATCAAGGATTTTTCGCAGTGGCCGACGATTCCACAGCTTTACGTCAACGGAGAATTTGTTGGCGGTGCTGACATCATGCGAGAGATGTATCAGTCCGGTGAATTGCACAAGATGTTTCAGAAATAGATAGTGATGTAGTCAGGAGGGTTGGCCGATGCCAGCCCTTTTTTCTTCCTTTTTTGCGGGCGCATTGCCAATGAAGACGTTTCGCGGCGTACACGACATCGGCGGCCTGCCGGCTGACGAGCTTGTGCCTTCCGAGCACGATTACGCGCTATGGGAGAAGCGCGTCGACGCGTTGATGGTTCTGCTGTCACGCAAGAATCTCATGACGGTCGACGAATTGCGCCGCAACATTGAAAGCCTCGGCGCGGACGCCTACGACAAAATGGGTTATTACGAACGCTGGATCTACGCCATCACCCAGACGCTGATTCAGCGCGGTGTCATCACCATTGATGAGCTGGGTAGCCGCATTGCCGACGTGCAGGCCAGGGTTGATGACGCAAACTGAGTCCGTCGCCCCGTTGTTTCGCGCGGGAGACCGTGTGCGGGTTCGCGAAGCGTACCCCATCGGTCATGTGCGAACGCCGTACTACATACGTGGCAAATCCGGTGTGATCGAAAGGTTTTGCGGTGCCTATCCCAACCCCGAAGAGCTCGCCTACGCCCGTCCGGGCCTCCCGAAACAGCCTCTGTACCGCGTTCGTTTTCGGCAAGCTGACGTGTGGCAGGACTATCGCGGCACGGATGAGGACACGGTCGATATCGAGATTTATCAACATTGGTTGCAACCGTAATGAGTGAAAATCACCATCACGACGAAGGCGTTCCGCACCGTCACCCGCTACGTCCGGATCAGGACGATACGCTGACTTACTGGCGTGCAATGGAAATCGCGGTTCGTGAACTGTTGATCGAGAAGCAGATCACCAACGCTGACGAAGTCCGCAGTGAAGTGGAGGCGATGGATGATCGCACGCCAGCGTGCGGAGGCCAGGTTGTCGCGCGAGCCTGGACCGATCCGGAGTTTCGTAAACTTCTGCTCGAGGATGGCAATGCCGCGTGTGAGGCAGTAGGCCTCGAGCGCGGCCTGTACAAGCTGGTTGCGGTCGAAAATACCGACAAGGCACACAATGTTGTCGTTTGTACTCTGTGCTCCTGCTATCCGCGATCCCTGCTCGGACTTCCCCCGGACTGGTACAAGAGCCGAAATTATCGCTCGCGCGTCATCAATAATCCCAGAGAGGTATTGCGCGAGTTTGGGACGGTGATAGACGATGACGTCGTGGTCCGTGTCCATGACTCAACGGCAGACATGCGCTACCTTGTCGTGCCGAAACGCCCCGCCGGCACCGACGGCTGGAGCGAAGCGCAGCTGGCTGACCTGGTCACCAGAGACGCGATGATTGGCGTGACCTTCGCCAGACAACCCTGAGACAACTTTTCAATCGCTCTTACTGATCACCCGGACGCGATGTTTCGGCCCGTATTTCGAGGCCCTGAAGATGGTCATTAGCTGACTGATGTCAGCACGGTGTGAGCAGCTGCTATCGGGGCGTGATCCACATGACCGTTGTGGTCACCCGTGTCGATCGGGTTGGCATTCAAATTGCACGCTGGGTACCGGGCAAACCCCGCAAATTGGCGGTGACCGAAGTAAGCGCCTTCTCACAGTAAGTGTTCAACCGGGTGAGGTTTTTACTCCGGCCGCGTGCCGCGGCAGCTGTGGCTGCCGATTGATGGAGCCCGATCCTTGTCGACCGATCTGCACCTGCCGGACAATCAGTTTCTACCAATCGGTTCGTCGAGCCCGCTCGAAAAAGGCGTATCGGTTTTAAAACGCACGATCACGGTGAACCAGCCGCGCCGCTTCCGCTTGCCGGAAAAAGGCGAGGTGATTTCGCACGGCGACCGGAAATACAATATCGGCGAAAAGCTTGGTCGCGGCGGCTTCGGTATCGTTTACGAATGCAGTGATGAGTGGGGCAATGCGCTGGTGGCGAAGATCATCTTGCCGCATGACCGGCCCTATACCGAGGTGCGCGAAAGCTGGCTCCAGGAAGCCGGGAAACTGATGGATTTGCGCCACCCGAATATTACTTTCGTGCGCGACGCATTCGAGCATCAGGATACTTTTTACCTGATCATCGAGCGCTGTAATTTCCCGTTGCTGCAGGTGATTACCAGTATCGGCCTGGACTCCGAGCGCTGGCTTCCGTATGTCGCGCGCGATGTCCTGCAGGCACTCGATTACATCCACGCGCACGGCTATATTCACAAAGACTTGCATCCGGGTAATGTGTTCGTGGTGGAGTCACGGCAACAGGCGGCATTCATTCACCGCATCGTACGTTCGTTCAAAATCGGAGATCTGGGGCTGACACGCCTGGAAACCGATGTGCGCGCGTTTCAGACCCGGCTTGCAGAGTGGATGCGTCCTCCGGAAATTATCGATCCTGACAAATTCGGAGTGATTGGCCGGCAGGTTGATGTGTATCAGGCGGGATTGCTGCTGTTGTCGTTACTGCTCAAGGAGATTCCTTACTTCACTGCGGAAGAAATTGTCGGCGGCATTCCGCAAGCGGTCGCTCAGGATCACGCGTCACCTTATGCACCTGTCATTGCCAAAGCCCTGCGACGTCACGTGGAATGGCGTACCCAGACCGCACTGGAATTCTGGCGTGAGCTCTCGGCAGTAACCAGCAAGTCCTGACCGCGCTATGTTCTCGCGGGTTTTCGTGTTGCCACGATGATCTCGGCAACAATGAAAATCAGGAACCAGACCAGCGCCCACTCGGCGATCGATAGCCCGAGGAAACGCCACAGCACCTCAGTGCAATCGCCAGTACCCCGAAAAATCATGGGCAGTACTTCTGCCAGCGGAAACGCATCGACCATGTAACCCAGGTCGGCACCGCAGTCGAACAGTTGCGGCGGATTGTGCTCCAGCCAGGCGTGGCGTGTCGCTACGCCTGCGCCGAGGCCGGCAAATATCACGATTAGAGCTGAATATACCCAGCGAGCCGGACCGCGTGGATCATGCACAGTCGCCACCAGTGCGACAACCCCGACCACGATGAATGCGTAGCGTTGCAGGATGCACATCGGGCATGGCTCCAGATTCATGATGTGCTGCAGGACCATCGCAAATCCGATCAGCCCGGCGCAGATCGCGAAGATGCCGGCATGAGCCCAGCGCCGTTCAATGACCATCAGATTCTCCCCAGCGCCTGTTCAAGGTCCGAAATCAAATCTTGCGCATCCTCGATCCCGACCGACAACCTCACCAGATTGTCAGTGATGCCCAGCTTCTGGCGAAGCTCTACGGGCAACGTGCCGTGGCTCATCGTCACCGGATGACCGACCAGGCTTTCGACGCCGCCTAGTGATTCAGCGAGCGTAAATATCTCGCAGGCTTCCAGTGCCCGGCGTACGCCGTCCATATCGGTTCGCAGGTAAAGCGAGATCATGGCGCCGAATCCGTTCATCTGCCGGCGCGCGAGCGCGTGCTGCGGGTGATCCGGCAGTCCGGGAAACAGGGTGCGTTCCACTTTCGGGTGCTTGTTCAACCATGTCGCGATTTCCATCGCATTGTCGCAGTGCTTCTGCATGCGCAGCGGCAGTGTCTTGACGCCGCGCAGCGCCAGAAAACAGGAGAATGGATCGAGAATCGAGCCGATCGCGTTTTGCATGAACTCCAGTTTCTCGGCGAGATCGTCGCGATCGCGCACGACCACGATTCCGCCCACCATGTCTGAATGACCGTTGATGTACTTGGTGACAGAATGAACAACCAGATCGATACCGAGCTCTAGAGGCCGTTGCGTCCAGGGCGAAGCAAAGGTGTTATCGACAACCGTGATAGCGCCGCGCGCTTTACCCAGCTCGGCGACCTGCTGCAAATCGGTCACCTTGAGTAGCGGGTTCGAAGGCGTTTCCACCCAGATCATCTTGGTATCACTTTGCATTGCGGCTTCAATTGAACCCGCGACGTTGGGGTCTGCGTACGAAACGCGAAGGCCCATGGAGGCTTTGCGAACACGCTCGAACAGGCGCCAGGAGCCGCCGTACATGTCATCGACAGCGACGATGTGGCTGCCCGCTTCGAGCAGCTCCAGCACAGTGCCGCTTGCAGCAAGCCCGGACGCAAACGCAGTAGCATGTTTGCCGCTTTCGAGATCGGCGATGCAGCGCTCGAAAGCGTGCCGGGTCGGGTTCTGGGTACGCGAATATTCGTAGCCGGTGTGCACACCGGGTGAGCTTTGCTTGTAGGTGGACGTTGCGTAGATTGGCGTCATCACGGCGCCGGTCGTCGGATCAGGTTCCTGGCCGGCGTGGATTGCACGGGTCGAGAACCCGGGGCTATTGTCTTTACTTGCCATACTCTATCCTTTGTCAGCTGCTGAAAATAAAGGCTTGCGTCACCCATGACGCTTGAAAAAATCTGCTGGTGGTCTTCATCGTCGGCGCGTCGGGCATGCGTTACGTTTCCAGGAGACTGACTTCACCACGATCGACGGTATAGATTCGATCGAGCAACTCACGTGAGTGTGAAAGCCCCGACTCGGTCAGCACAATGGCGACACCCTCGTCCCTTAGCGAAGCAATGACTTCTGCCAGACGAACGGCCAGTACTGGGGCGACCCCCTCGAATGGCTCATCGAGCAGCAGCAGCCTGGTACCGCACATCAGTGCACGGGCCAGGGCGACCAGCTTTTGCTGTCCGCCCGACAACTGCAGCGCCTTGCGGTGCGCAAAATCGCGAACTTCCGGAATCATCGTATAGATTTGCTGCAAGCGCTGCGCCGGGTCCCTGGTACCGACTGACCATGCCGGTAGCAGCACATTCTCCTCCACAGTCAGATCCGGCACCAACCTCCTGTCTTCAGGCATGTAACCAATGCCGCTGCGGGCGCGGGCATGGGTCGGCATCTTCCTGAAATCGGCTCCGTCGAATGCAATCGAACCGGCACTGGGCGCGAGCAAGCCCATGACAGCGCGCATCAGCGTCGTTTTGCCGGCGCCATTGCGACCGATCAGGCCGGTGAACCTGCCGTTTGGCACGTCCATGTTCACGCCGCGCAACACGCTGACCGAGCCGATAGACACGTCGAGACGGTCAAGCTTGAGCATGGCTGCCTCGCTTCGCGTGAATCGTTTCGCCGATAATGTACTTTCGCACTTCTGTATCGTTCAGTACCGCTTCCGGTTCGCCGTCGGCGATGATTCTGCCTTCGGAGAAGGCGAGAACCCGATGTGTATAACGGGAAACCACTTCCATATCATGCTCAACAAAAAGCACGGTTACTTTTTGCGCGCGGACCGCTTCCATAACCAGATCCATCAGCATGAACTTTTCTTCGGCGGAAACGCCCGATGTTGGCTCGTCCAGTAGCAGTATTTTCGGCCGGACCACCATGGCCATCGCGATATCGAGCAACTTGCGCACACCTTCGGGCAGTGTGCCCGCTGCCATGTCGCGATAGGGTTGCAGTCCAAACTGTTTCAGCATGGTTTCGACGGCTTCTGCCGGCGTGCCCCGGGTGCTCGCAGCATTCTTCCAGCTCTTTCCTGCCGAGGCGACGATACCGACACCTACCAGCAGGTTGTCGCTTACCGACAGGCTGTCGAACAACTGTGGGATCTGAAACGATCGGCAAATGCCCAACTGTGTGATCTGCCGCGGCCCCAGCGCCGTAATGTCGCGACCGTCGAACCGGATCGAACCACTGTTTGGTTTCAGATAACCGGTCACCATATTGATGAAAGTTGTCTTGCCGGCCCCATTGCTGCCGATCAGCCCAACCACCGTGTCGGCTTCGATGGCCACGTTGATATCGGCTGCGGCGGTGACCGCCCCGAAAGTCTTGCGCAGCGCCCTGGATTCGAGAATGACGCTCACGTTGTGCTCCGGTCGCCACGCTTGAATAACGACCACAGGCCGCCTGGCAGGAACATGATTACAAGCAGCATTGCGGTGCCCAGTGCCATCTGCCAGGTATTTGGCGAATACTCATAGGCGAAGCTTCGAATGCTCTCGAAAATGGCGGCACCCAGAAATGGCGCCAGCACGCTGCCCGTTCCTGAAAGAATGCTGATGAAGACAAATTCGCCGGACGTGGTCCAGTAAGCCATTTCCGGATCGATATGTCCGACGCTCACTGCCATTAGCGCACCACCGAGCCCGGCCAGCACCGCCGACATGATGTAGTTCAGGTGAATGGTATTAGCTACCGATGCGCCCATGTATTCGACACGCAGTTCGTTGTCGCGGATCGCTTCAGCAAGCCGGCCGCGATGCGAATTCAGGTAGCGATGAATCAGCGCGGCACAAATCCAGGCCACAATCGCGGTGACCGCGAATATCAGGTAGCGCTCGTAGGGCGTCCCCGCGATGTGTAACCCGAACACGGTTTTGACACTGACATTGAATCCGTCAGTACTGCCCAGTGAAGACGTCTTGACCAGTAGCCCGTACAGAATCATTGAGAACGCCAGCGACAGCATTGCAAAAAAAATGTCGCGATACTTCCTTAGCAGCAAAGCCAGTATCGCCGACACCACTGCAGTGATGACAACCGCTGAGCCGAGCATCACGGCCAGTTCGGTTATCCCGAACAGGGGGTCCAGCGTACCCGCAGCGTAAGCCCCGAGGCAGTAATACAGGCCATGGCCAAACGATACCAGTCCGGTTCGGATCAGCAGCATCATTCCCAGCACCACGATGCCGTAGCAAAGCGATACTGTGAACAAAAACATCGTCCAGTTCGGCAACAGCGGGGCGAACACCAGCATTGCCGCCAGGACGATAGTCAGTATTGCGACTGTGCGTTCGCGCTTCATATTTTCCGGGCTTCCTGCACGCTGAACAGTCCTTTTGGTCGCACGATGAGTACTGCTGCCATCACGAAATAGATGCTGAACAGGTCCAGTTCCGGCCGTAAATGCACGGTCGCGGCCCGTACGATGCCAACGAGCAGTGCCGCGAGCGCGGCTCCGGGGAGGCTGCCGAGCCCGCCAATCACTACCACCGCAAATGCCAATACGATAGTCTCAGCACCAATACCCGGTTGCACGGAGATCATCGGTGCCGTTAACGCGCCACCGAGCGCGCCGAGCATCGCACCGAGTGTAAACGTGACGAAGTACACGCGGCTGACATTGACGCCTTGCGATGCCGCCATTTCGCGGTCATGGATGACCGCAATCAAAATCTTGCCCTGCCGGGTTCGCGTGAGCGCCCACGCCAGGACGCCGCCGATTGCGACCGAGATCGCCAGCAGCAGCAGGTTGTAATTCGGATAGGTCAGATCGGCGATGTCAAAAGTGCCGAGCAGACCGTAGGGCTGGTACAGAAAGTAGGGATCGACCCCCCATACCAGCTTGATGAAGTCTTCAAGTATCAGAAACGTTGCGTAGGTCACTAATACCAGTACGATTTCGTCGCGCCCGTACATGAAACGCAGCAAGCCGCGTTCGAGCAGCGGCCCGGCAATGAGCCCCACCAGAATCGCGGCGACCAGCATGACGGCGTAGGAGCCCATCGGCGGGTAACCCTGCTCGATCCAGTACCCGGCCAGGGAAGCGGCGGAGTAGGCGCCGAGAGCGAACAGGCTGCCGTGCGCGATGTTCAGAATCTTCATCACGCCGTAGATCAGCGTCAGTCCGATGGCCATAATGAATAGCCAGGACGAATAAATCAGGCCGTCGATCAGGACGGCGACCAGTGTTGTCATTGATGCGTCGAGCGCCGGTTGCTGGGCGAGTCGCCGGTTTGCGCCATGAACGGTTTGCCGGTCATACCGCCGTGATTACCACTTCCCGGGTTTCAGGCCCCCTTTGATCCAGTCAATACTGCTGATGCCTTCAGGCGGTTGAACCTGTTCAACCGGATAGTACTTGATGTTCTCAATGGTGATTTTGCCGTCAACCGTGCGCGTCGTGCCGTAGGCGGTGCCCTGAACTGCCTGGTGCCCTTTGCCAAGTTTCATCATGACCTTGCCGCTTGGCGACTCAAATGTCAGATACTCGAACGCGGCTATCACCTCGTCAGTGTTGGGCATTTTGTACGCCTCCTCCATGCCCTCCTTGACCCCCTGGGCAGCACCCATCGGCGTCGCGCTGCGGACCTTGTCAAGCCGCGCTTTCTCGTAAGCTGCCTTGAGGCCGAGAAAAGCCTGGGCGGCGCTATACGCCGGGTAGTTCGGATCGCGTCCGGTTTCGGCGCGGTAAATATTGCGCAACCAGTCATTCAGTGCGTTCTTGGGAGCAAACACGCCATGTGGCCCGCGGGCGCCTACGATGGTGCCATCCGGAATGTTGCCTACCAGTCGATGCAGATTCGGTTCACCCGCGATCAGTAACAGGTCGCTGCGGCGGTAAAGGCCGCGAGGTGTTGACTGCAGCATGAATGCCTCCAGATCACCACCCCAAAGGCTGGAATGAATCACCTCGGGGCGACTTCGCATCAGCGCAGAAATCTCGGCGCCGTATTGCCCGGCGCCGAATCTCGGCATCTGTGAGGTCGAAACCTTCGCGCCCGGCTGCAATACCGACATGACCGCAGTCCAGTCATTCCAGGAGTCCTGCCCCCATGCGTAGTTCTGATTGATGCCGGCATATGATTTCAGCTCGGGACGCGTCTCGAGCAGGTAACGCGCGCCGGCAACGGCATCCATCGTTGCGTGGGGTCGGGTACGGAATACGTACCTGTAGGAGTTTTCTTCAAAGACACGCGGCGTACCGCAATCAAACAACACCGTGAGCTTTTTCAGTTCTTCGGCCACCGGGGGAATGGCGAGGCAGTCGCCACTCGAGATATATCCGATTACGAAGTCCACCCGCTGCCGCTCTACCAGATTGCGGAACTCGGCGACCTGCTTGGTCGCACCACCTGCTTCGTCGATGATCACCAGCTCCAGCGGCACGCCCGAAAAACCGACGGCGTTGTAGGGTGCCGGGGCCGTGCCGGCGTTCAGCGAGGCTACGATGGCTTCCGCCGCGACCCGAGCCGGAACACCGAAAGGTCCGGCAGCGGGACCGGACAGGAAGCTGACCAGTCCAATGCGAATTGGTTTGTCAGCGGCCTGTGCTGGCGGGGCGAACAGTGAGGCCCCGGCGAGTGACGCTATGGTCACAACGGAAAAGGTGAGCAGTCGCGTCACATGGCTGACAAGTTGCATATGGCTTTCCTTGAGGCACTCTGGACAGATAGTGATTGCTCGCCTGCCGTTTCGCCCCTGAATGGGGCAAAAGTTGGCACGGGTCGAGCGGTGCGGCGAATGTATCAGTCTGGTACCGAATCAGCAACATAACGCCGTGTTGTAGATGGCATGCGATTGTTCTGCGCACCGATGCGTTCGCTCAGCCGTCTGCCCGGTGTTGCCGTCACTCAACCTGTGCTCAGCGTACTTGTGCCAGCAGGCGATCGATCGTCGATTCGCACTGCGAAAGATAACCGTCGCCGAACAGATTCAGGTGATTGAGCAGATGGTAGAGGTTATACAGATGCTTTCGCGTCGCGTAGCCCTTGTTCAGTGGCCAGACTGTTTCGTAGGCGTGATAGAAGCTGGCGGCAAAGCCGCCGAACAGTTCGGTCATGGCGATGTCCGTTTCCCGGTCACCGTAATAGATCGCCGGGTCAAACACGACCGGTGTGCCATCTGCAACGAATCCAACGTTCCCCGCCCAGAGGTCGCCATGCAGCAGGCAAGCCTGCGGCTTGTATCCAGCGAAGAAATACCAAATGCTTTCGAGCAACGCGTTGCCGCGCGCTTCCAGATGCTTCCGGTAACCGTTGGAAAAAGCCAGATTCAGCTGATAGCCGATACGTCGATCCCGAAAGAATGCGACCCAGTCATTCGAAGGGCTGTTGTTTTGGGGCGTCGAGCCGATCGTGTTATTGCGGTGCCAACCATAGTGTTCCTGCGCGCACTGATGAATTTTTGCCAGACCGCGCCCGAGCAGGCTCCAGTCGGCGGTGGCGCCGGAACTGATCGAGCCGAGGTCTTCGAGCGCCAGCCAGGCGAAATCGTCGGCCTTTCCACTGCATACGGGGGAGGGCACGCGCAGCGCATTGGCGGTCGCAAGCTGCTGCAACCCGTTCGCCTCGGCCTCGAACATGTGCAGAGTTTGCGAGGCGTTCATCTTGACGAAATAGCTGCTGGTGCTGTCGCGCAGGACTGCACTCCGGTTGATGCAGCCGCCGGATACGGCGCGGATGGTTTCAACCGTGAAGCGGCGGCCGGTGCGCGCACTGATACTGGCGCTGATGTGCTGCCAGATTGTGTGACTCGTTCCAGGCAGGGATGTGGTGCTCACGTGCTTGTACTCGTCTCGCGGTTGGATGCAACGGAGGCACTGTACGGTACGCATTGGCCCCGGCAACTTTCAGCGGACATGCTGACGAGTTCGGGAGTGAACCGGCCACCCCGGCGGACCATCGTCTTCCCGTGGTGCGGTCTCAGCCCGGCAATGCTTTGCGAGCCGCTTGTATGGCCTGTCTGACTTGCGATGGTGCCGTGCCGCCAATATGGTTGCGCGCAGCCAGTGCGCCGTTCAACGATAGTTGATCGAGCGCGTCGGCTTCGATCAATGGCGAGAATTGCCGCAATTCGTCGAGTGCCAATTCCGACAGATCGACACCTTTTTCGGCAGCAAGCCGCACAGCCCGGGCGACGGCCTCGTGCGCTTCCCGAAACGGCAATCCCTTTCTGACGAGATAATCCGCCAGGTCGGTGGCGGTGGCAAAGCCTTCGCGGGCGGCGGCGCGCATCGCCTCCCGGTCGACCTCAATACCAGTCAACAGATCGGCATATATGCGCACCGTTGCAATGATCGTGTCAGCTGTGTCGAACAGCGGTTCCTTGTCTTCTTGGTTGTCCTTGTTATAGGCGAGCGGCTGGCTTTTCATCAGCGTCAGAAGCGCGACCAGATGGCCGTTGACCCGCCCGGTCTTGCCGCGGACCAGCTCCGGCACGTCGGGATTCTTCTTCTGCGGCATGATTGACGAACCAGTGCAGAAACGGTCCGCCAGGCGGATAAATCCGAAGCGCGGGCTCACCCATAAAATCAGTTCCTCCGACAATCTCGACAGGTGCATCATCAACAACGCTGCGTCAGCACAAAACTCGATCGCAAAGTCGCGATCGGATACGGCGTCCAGTGAGTTTCGGCAAACACCGTCAAATCCAAGCTCGCTGGCGACGTGGTCCCGGTCGATGGGAAATGTCGTGCCCGCCAGCGCTGCTGCACCGAGCGGCAACTGATTCACGCGTGAGCGGCATTCAGTGAAGCGCTGCGCATCCCGCAGCGTCATCTCATAGTAAGCCATGAGGTGATGTGCGAATGAAACGGGCTGTGCGACCTGGAGGTGGGTGAAACCCGGCATCAATGTGTCGACATGCTGTTCGGCGAGGTCGAGCAGGTTGGCGTGAAACGCCTGTATCAGGCGCAGTATCTCGTCGATGGTATGACGCAGATACAGACGGATGTCGGTTGCCACCTGGTCGTTGCGGGATCGGCCGGTATGTAATCGCTTGCCGGCATCGCCGACCAATTCCGTCAGTCTGTGCTCGATGTTGAGGTGGACATCTTCCCTGTCTACGGACCAATCGAACTCGCCGCGCGCGATTTCGGCAGCGATTTCACCGAGGCCGCGTTCTATGTCTGCCAGATCGGCTGCCGAGAGCACGCTGCAGGCATGCAGCATGCGGGCATGCGCGAGCGATCCCTGAATATCGTACTCCGCCAGGCGTTGATCGAAGCTCACCGAGGCGGTATAGCGCTTGACCAGGTCCGCGACGGGCTCGCTGAAACGGCCGGACCAGGCCTTTTCTTCGCTTCCGGGGTGTTTGTTTTTCGATGGCATCCTGGGCGGCGCTGAGTCAGTAAATTGAGGGTGTTAGGTACAAGGTGCGTCAGATTATTACGGAGCTGGCCAGCTTAGTGCTTCAATTTTCAGAAGCAAAGCTGTTTTCCCATATTGAATTGCCGTCTGGCATGCGTGGCCGCCGACGAAAGCTCATTCCAGCGAAATATTTAACCGATGACAAGTATAAGTCAGAACACTCCGGCGAACTCCCTGCCGGATTTTCGCAATCTCGGTGTCATTCTGCGGATATTCGTGATCGTTACGGCATCGACCCTGGTGGCTGCAGCGCTGGGCAATCACGCGATCGCTCGCTGGCTTGAAGCCTCCGCCGCAGCGATCGCTTTTGTATTACCGGTGACGATCATCTCCTTGCTGATTCTCGGGATGGCGACATCGTGGTTGCGCCGGATCGACTACCGGGTGGCGGTCGTGTGCATCGTATTGGTTGAGCTGGTGATCGTGACGGGCATCGTCCAGTTCGTCTGGTTGCTCATCCCCGAGGAAGATGGCCTCATTAACATTGCGCGCTACTGGCTTTTCACCGTGCTACTGGCTCTGGCGCTGATCGGCTATTTCGATCTGCGTAACCGGGCGCTGTCCCCGGCGTTGGCGGAAGCCAGGCTGCAGGCATTGCAGGCGCGAATCCGGCCGCATTTTCTTTTCAACAGTCTCAATGCGGTGCTGAGCCTGATGCGCGCGGAGCCGCGACGTGCGGAAACCGCTCTTGAAGACCTCTCGGAGCTGTTCCGGGTGTTGATGGCCGACAATCGAAAACTGATACCGCTGGAGCAGGAACTCGAGCTGTGCAGACAGTATCTTGCTATTGAAACGCTACGTCTCGAAGACCGGCTAAATGTCGAATGGCACCTTGACGATCTACCTGATGAGGCGATGGTTCCGCCTTTGATCTTGCAGCCGTTGCTGGAAAACGCGGTTTATCACGGCATCGAGCCTTCTGCTCAACCGGGAACAATTTCGATACACATTAAGCAAAATTCGGAACGACTGGAAATGATTCTGAGCAATCCCGTACCAAAAATGACACGATCTCAATCGGGCAACAAGATGGCGCTTGCGAACATCGAGGAGCGCTTGCAATTGCACTTCGATGCCGAGGCCACGCTCGCCACCAAATCAGAAGACGGCCGGTTTGAAGTGCGCATCATTCTCCCCTGCGTCAAGGGTGAGCGATGAGCGGCGCGAAACTGCGGGTCGCAATCACGGACGACGAGGCACCGGCACGCAACCGGATCAAGAACCTGCTGGACGATGTTTCCGAGATGGTTCCAATTGAGCTGGTGGGAGAAGCCGACAACGGCCGCAAGCTGCTCGAGCTGCTGCAAAAGCATCCAGCCGATGTTGTCTTGCTCGATATCAGAATGCCCGAGATGGATGGTCTGGAGGCGGCGAGACATCTGCAAAAACTTGACGAACCTCCGCACGTTGTTTTTACGACCGCATACGACGATTATGCGGTGAGCGCGTTCGAATTGCATGCGATCGACTACCTGGTCAAGCCGATCCGGTTACGCCGTTTGCACGACGCTCTGTCGCGCGCGCGGTCGATCACGCGTATTTCTCTCGATGTATTGAGCGAAGTTGGGCCCGAAGCACGAACGCACCTGTCAATACAGGAGCGCGGCAAAGTAAAATTGGTGCCGGTGGCGGAAATACTGTATCTGCGCGCAGAACTCAAGTACGTGACAATCCGCACGGCACAGCGTGAGCTGCTTCTGGAGGAGTCTCTTTCCAGTCTCGAGGAGGAGTTCGGCGACCGGTTCGTGCGCATCCACCGAAACTGCCTGGTTGCGAGGGAATTTATCGATGCCTTCGAAAAAGAGTCGAAACCGGGGGCAGAAGCGCGCTGGGTGATACGGATTCGGGACGTAGAGGAGGCGTTGCCAGTGAGCAGGCGACAGCAACACATCGTCCGGCAACTTGGAAAGAAACCGGGATGAGGTCGATCCTCGCGTCGATGGCGGGCGCTTTCGTGTGTCTCACGGCGGGCGCTGTGACACTGCCCCAGGAACCGGCCAACGGCAGTGTGCTTGCCGAAATCGACCGAAAACTGTTTCAGTGCCGTTCTGTGGACCGTCATACACAGTGCCGTCGCCGCAGCAAGGAAGTAGAGCGGATCGAGGCAGAGCCAATCAGCGAGATCGTGCTTTTCTATCGGGACGATAAACTGGTCCGCTCCGTTTTTACCTTCAGCGAGGCCCATCTGGATCGGCTGGTACAACAGCTGTCGCAGCGACTCGGCGCCCCGATCCCGGGTAGCGAGCGGCTGAAAGCCGGCATGGGCGGTGTTTTCGAAAATCGCTATTTCATATGGAAACGTGACGGCCATGCATGGTTCGTCGAGCAATTTTTCGAGCGTATTACTGATAGCGGTTTGTGGACAATGAGCGAAAGCGAGCTCGATACATTGCTGGCCGAGCGCGAGCGACAGAGGGTGCGGGGCGCGCGCGATCTCTGACAAGGCGACTGCCCGCAGACAGCACTGACAGGCTGTTGCCTCTTGTACCAGTGTCTCCCGGTCTCATACGCGAATTGTGCAATGGCGTCTCTGCTGTTCGTGCCATGGTCTGATTTGACCCTGCAAGCCGATGTTTACGGCGACACGCGTTAGCGCAAACACTTTGAAAGGAAGACGACCCGTAAGCGGTTAGACTTAGGTACGTATGGTGATCGTGCCCCGCCCGGCGCGTTGACCTTATCTACGCGACCTCCCCATTCTCAGGAAGAACCCGGATTTGCCAGCCACGCCGAACCAGGTAGTCATCGCCACCCGAGAGAGCGCGCTTGCGCTGTGGCAAGCCCGCTATGTTCGCTCGTTGCTCCAGGAACGCGTGCCCGGTCTGGATGTATCCCTGCTTGGGATGACAACCGAGGGTGATCGACGCCTCGAAGTATCGCTTGCCAAGATCGGCGGTAAAGGCCTGTTTGTAAAGGAGCTGGAACAGGCTCTATACGATGGGCGGGCCGATATTGCGGTTCATTCGATGAAGGATGTGCCGATGGAATTGCCGGCCGGCTTTCATCTCGCCGCAATGATTGCACGCGAAGAACCGCGTGACGCGTTCGTGTCGAATGATTTCAAGGACCTGCAGTCACTACCCCCGGCCAGCGTTGTCGGAACTTCCAGTTTGCGCCGCCAGAGTCAGATCAGGGCGCGCTTTCCGGAGCTCGTGGTCAAGCCGTTGCGTGGCAACGTGCAGACGCGATTGCGCAAACTCGACGAAGGAGGGTTTGCCGCTATTATCCTGGCGGCGGCGGGTTTGAAGCGACTGTCCCTGCAACATCGCATCACCGGTTTGCTGGAACCGGAAGAAAGTCTTCCGGCGGTCGGGCAGGGCGCACTCGGCATAGAATGTCGGGAGGACAGAATGGACCTCCGTGAGCTGCTTGCGTTTCTGGACCACGCGCCTACGCGGTGCTGTGTTGAAGCCGAGCGCACCCTGTCGCGCGCACTCGCTGGCAGTTGTAACGTACCGCTGGGCGGTTATGCACAGTTGCTCGGGGACCGGATGCGCCTGCGCGGCTTCGTCGCGACAGCCGACGGATCAAGACTGCTCGAGGATGATTTGACCATGCCGTTCACTGATACGGTGCCGGAAACGATTGGCCGGGATATGGCGCGGCGGCTGACCAGACGCGGTGCCCGGGAAATTCTTGATGCGCAGGAGCTGGACGCGTGAGCGCTTGCGATCTAAACGGGACCGGTGTGCTGGTGACGCGACCAGCGGAGCATGCGCAGTTTCTGGTAGCCGCGATCAAGCAGATGGGCGGAAAGCCGACCCTTTTTCCCGGCGTGCAGATCGAAGCGGTCCAGGCGCAGGAGATGGCGTCAAGACTGGCGCCGCTTACGGGTATTGATCTGGTGATTTTCGTCAGCCCGACTGCGGTCCGGCTCGGCGTGCCGCTGTTGATGGACCGGTTCAGTTCGCTGGATCACCTGCGCTTTGCGGCAGTCGGACAAAGCACGGCGGCCGAGTTGAACAAATACGGGTTGACCGAGGTGATCGTGCCGGATGGTGCCAGTGGCGGCGAATCCCTTGCCAGTTGTCCTCAGATGCACCGGGTGGCTGGACGTTCGGTGCTGGTCGTGCGTGGCGAGGGTGGCAACAATACGCTCGAAACCATACTCAGGGGACGCGGCGCGTCTGTCTCGTTTCTCGAGTGCTATCGTCGCAGCCTGCCTGTGTCAGACTTTGGCGCTGTAGAGAAGCTGTTGCGGGAAGGGCGCATTGGCGCATGGATGGCAACGAGTGGTGAGATATTGGACAATCTGCTCCGGTTGGCTGGCAAAAAAGCGGCGCTGCTGCGCCAGACTCCGTTGTTCGTCAATCATCCGCATGTCGCCAGTCGCGCTTTTTCTCAGGCGGTGGAGGTTATATTTGTTACTAAGGGCGGAGACGCCGGTATGAGCGCAGGTCTCGGCGCGTGGTTTTGCAGATCCCGGGCGACAATGCCCTGATACGAACGGATATGTCATGAGCAAGAAGAGCAAGGAAGAGCAAATCGCCCCCGAAACGAAAAAGGCGGAATCCGTACCCACCACGCCGGTGAGCGAGCAAGCGGATGCTGATCTGCGCGGGCAGGTCGCAGACACGGAAAACACGTCTGCAGACATGAGTCAGCAGGCACAGGATGATATGCCTGCTGTCGGGCGGCGACCGGGGCGCGGGGCTTCAGGACTGATCGCGACACTCGCGATTCTGATCGCGCTGGGTGCAGCCGGATTTAGTGCGTGGCAGGCATATGAGCTGCGCCGGGCAAAAACGGCGCTGGATCTCGACCTGGCCCGTAAGCTCGCGGAGATTGAAACCATCGGCAGTGACAGCCGTCGCCTGTCCAGTGGCGCCAGAGATATTGCGCGTGACGTCGAGGCAAGGCTTGGGCGGATCGAGGCGCAGCTGGTGGGGATGCAGAATCAGCGCCTGGCGCTGGAGTCGTTGTATCAGGACCTGTCGCAATCACGCGACGAGTGGACGCTGGCCGAGGTTGAGCAAATCCTGTTGGTTGCCAGCCAGCAGCTTCAGCTCGCCGGAAACGTAAAGGCCGCATTGATTGCACTTGAGGCGGCGGATGCCCGTCTGGCCAGATCTGACCGGCCGCAACTGACGGAAATGCGCCGGGTGATCGCCGAGGATATCGAGCGTCTCAAGTTGTCTCCGTTTGTTGATGTCACGGGGATCGGCCTCAAACTCGATCGCATTATTGCAAGCGTCAGCGGCATGCCGCTGGCGATGCAGACCAGGCCGGAAGCAATGCATTCGGAGACGAGCAAACCCGGGGTGGAGGGCTGGCGACAAATGATCGACGAACTCTGGGGCGATCTGCTTGGCCTGGTTCGCATCGAGCGTATTGATGCGCCCGAGACGCCGCCTCTGGCGCCCGAACAGTCGTTTTTTCTCCGCGAGAACCTGAAACTGCGATTGCTCGGAGCACGGTTTGCGCTATTGGCGCGGGACCAGACGACGTATCAGGCCGATTTGTCGGAGGCTTCGCGATGGCTACGGCATTATTTTGACGCGGACGCGGCGACGGTGGTTTCGTCCATTGAGGCGATTGATCAGTTGTCGAAGTCGGACATCGTCATTGAGTTGCCCGATGTAGGTGCAAGCCTTGATGCCGTACGAAATTACCGGCTGATCAGAGAGCGCACCCTGCGTTGAGCCTGTAACTGCTGACTGAAGTATGCCAATTCTTTTGACAGGCCGGATTTGTTTTGCGGCGCCCGGAATTTCACACGCTTGTCCGTTGCGAAACGGGATCGAAGCGTGTGACCGGCTGGCGCGCCGCAGCAGTCGGGTGGTGGTCTACATTCCGGGATAGGAGACACGATGCGCTGGTTGTTATGGATCATTGCACTGGCCGCGCTGGCTGTCGGATTAATTCTGGCGGCTCGCGTCAACGAGGGATTTGTGTTGCTGGTCACCCCTGTTTACCGGGTAGAGCTTTCGCTCAATCTCGCCATCGTCATACTTGCAGGTCTGATTATCTCGGGTTATCTGCTGGTTCGCACTCTTGCGCTTACCATGTCGGCACCCGGCCGGGTCCGTGAATTCAACAAACGCCGTAGTGAAAGAAAAGCGCGCCAAACTTTACTCGAGGCAGTGCGCAACTATTTTGAAGGTCGTTTCGGCAAAGCCGAGCGTGCGGCAGCGGCGGTACTGGCGCGAGACAATTCTGCCGGACTGGCTGCTCTGGTCGGGGCATGGGCTTCCCATGGCCGACGCGATTACGCTTTGCGTGACGAGTATCTGGAAAAAGCCGCTGATCACGCACCGGGCGAGAATCAGGCGCGACTGATGGCGCAAGCCGAAATGTACCTCGATGAGCGCCGTTATCACGATGCACTGAACGTGCTGCGCCAACTGCCGGAGAAGCACACCGAAGCATTGAAGCTGGAGCTACGCGCCCACGAGCAGGCGCATGACTGGGAGGCGGTGCTCAAGTTGCTGCCACAGCTGGAGAAACGCAAGGTGTTCGACCCGTCGCTGCTGGAGCAGATTCGCCGTCATGCCTACATTGAGAATTTGAGAGACAAGGCCGTTGATCTTGAGGCGCTGCGTGGCTATTGGTCGCGGCTGCCGGTACAGTACAGGCGCGACGCGCGGATTGCGGCGACGGGAGCGCAGAGCTTCCTTGCGTTTGGCAGTTGCGATGACGCACACAAGGTTGTGGAGTCGGCCTTGGCGGCGCAGTGGGACTCTCCTTTGATCGCGCTCTATTCGGAATGTCTTGGAGCGAACGTCAAGAAACAGCTCGAGCAGGCAGAAAAGTGGCTCAGGGATCATCCTCAGGACCCGGTGCTTCTATTGGTGCTTGGCAGGTTGTGCGCGCATGAAGAGCTGTGGGGCAAAGCTCAGAGTTATCTTGAAGCAAGCCTGTCGGTGGAGCCGACTCATTCGACGCACCTCGAGTTGGCGAGACTTTTTGAAAAAACCGGCAGGCATGAAGAGGCGACGGCGCAGTACCGGCAAGCGCTCGAGCAAACCTTGCCGCGCCTCCGCCAGGCCACCGGCGGGCGGCGGCGTGCAGTCATTTAGTCCATGGGTCGTGAGCTGCCGGGCGACCACCCGCACGCCCGTTCGAGCCATTCCAGTCGCACCGTGTTGAATGGAACCGGACTGAATCGAACCAATTCCAATCGAACCGACCTGAATCGAATCGGCTCTCAATGAACAAGTTCATTCGCACTATCCCTGCCGCCAGGAAGGATCGCCCGCTGCGCGAGGACATTCGGCTGCTGGGCAGGATGCTTGGAGACACGATTCGGGAGCAGGAAGGCGATCGTATTTTCAACCTGGTCGAACGCACCCGCAAAAACTCAATTGCGTTTCAGCGCGACGGCGACGCCAAGGCGAGAAAGCAACTGGAATCGGTGCTCAACGATCTGGATGCTGACGACACGATTGCAGTTATCCGGTCCTACAGCTATTTTTCGTTGCTGGCGAACATCGCCGAAGACCAGCATCACATCCGTCGTCGTCGTGCCTACAGCCTTGCCGGTTCGCGCCCGCGGGAGGGTTCGATCCGTCTGGCAATCGAGAAAGCGCTGGCAGCTGACATCCCGGTTTCGGAACTGGTTATGTTTTTTTCCGACGCTCTGGTGGTTCCGGTACTCACCGCCCATCCGACCGAAGTCCAGCGCCGGAGCATTCTGGATTTGCAAAAACAGATTGCCAGCCTGCTGACCGAGCGTGACCGGCTCAAGCTCACCCCTGAAGAGGACGAGCGTAACGAAGACTCGATGCGCGGGGCAGTCCTGACCCTCTGGCAGACGCGAATCTTGCGGGAGCTCCGTCTGACGGTTGAGGATGAAATCGAAAACGGCCTGTCGTACTACCAGCACACGTTTCTGTCGCAGTTGCCGCGCCTTTACGGTGAGGTAGAGGACGTGCTTGCCGCCGCAGGTGGTGAGCTGCCTCGCAGTGCCACGTTCATGCGCATGGGGAGCTGGATAGGCGGTGATCGCGACGGCAACCCCTATGTGACACACGAAGTGATGCAACATGCACTGGCGCAACATAGCGTAACCATTCTGGATTTCTATCTGGATGAATTGCACAGGCTGGGCGGTGAATTGTCGCAATCAGTTCGGATCGTTGAGGTTGCTCCCGAGCTCGAGGCGCTCGCTGGACTGTCGCCGGACGAATCTGTGCACAGGCGTGATGAGTTATACCGTAGAGCACTGATTGGTATCTATGCACGTTTGTCGGCGACCGCGCGGTCGCTGGGTTTGCATCCGCACGCGCGCCAGGCGCTTGGTGATTCCCGCCCCTACTCCAACCCTGCCGAGTTCGCGAATGATCTGGCGTTGATAACCGAGTCTCTGGTTTCGAACGGCAGTGGCCGTATCGCCCGCGGGCGGCTGCGATCGCTGCACAAAGCTGTCGAAGTGTTTGGTTTTCATCTGGCAACATTGGATATGCGTCAGCACTCCGGTGTTCACGAAGCGGTGGTCGACGAACTGTTCCAACGGGGTGCTGGCCAAAGCGGATACTCTGAACTTGCCGAAGACGAGCGTTGCGCCTGGTTGCTTCATGAACTGAAGGTGCCCCGTCCGTTACGGTCGCAGTTCATTGAGTACAGTGATGCGACCTGGAAGGAACTGCAGATTATCGACGCGGCGGCGGAATTACGCCGACGTTTCGGTAATGACGCCCTGGGAAATTACATCGTTTCCATGACCAATGGTGTCAGTGATCTGCTCGAAGCGGCACTACTGCTTAAAGAGTCGGGCTTGCTCGCCCCCGGTGACGAACCCCGGCTTCACCTCAACCTGATTCCGCTTTTCGAAACGATCGACGATCTGCGCAATTCGTCGCAGGTCATGGAAAAGCTTTTCAGCGAACCGTATTACCGGGCCCTGCTGAAGAGCCGCGCGGATGTACAGGAAGTCATGCTGGGTTACTCGGACAGCAACAAGGATGGCGGTTTTCTGACTGCGAACTGGGAGCTTTACAAGGCTGAAGTGGGTCTTGTGAATGTGTTTGCGCGTCACAAGATCACATTGCGCCTGTTCCATGGCCGGGGTGGGACGGTCGGACGTGGCGGAGGACCTAGCTACAACGCTATCCTTTCGCAACCACCCGGTAGCGTGGCGGGACAGATACGCATTACGGAGCAGGGCGAGGTAATCGCGAGCAAGTATTCTGATCCTGAGATCGGGCGGCGAAATCTGGAGACGCTGGTTGCTGCAACGCTGGAAGCGACACTGCTCGCGTCGGAAGACCATAGTCATGATCATCCTGGTTATTACGATGCGCTCGAAGCGATGAGCGGTAATGCGTACGCTGCTTATCGGGCGCTGGTTTATGAAACGCCAGGTTTTGTCGAGTTTTTTCGCTCCGCAACACCGATTGCGGAAATTGCAGATCTGAACGTTGGTAGCCGCCCGGCATCACGCCGTAAATCGGACCGCATCGAAGACTTGCGTGCGATCCCCTGGGTGTTCTCCTGGTCACTTGCGCGGATAATGTTGCCCGGGTGGTACGGCTTTGGGTCTGCTGTTGAGCAGTGGGTGGAAAAGGAAGGCGATGCCGGCGTGGCATTGCTACAGGAGATGTACCAGAAATGGCCGTTCTTTCACGCCTTGCTGTCAAACATGGACATGGTGCTTGCGAAAAGCGATATTGGTATTGCGTCGCGGTATGCCGAACTGGTTAGCGATACGCAGCTCAGGCAGCAAATCTTTACGTGTATCGAGCAGGAGTGGCATCTTACGGTGCACTGGCTGCTCAAGGTCACTGGCCAGCAGTCGCTGCTGGAGTCCAATCCGGCGCTCGCAAGGAGCCTGCAAAGCCGTTCACCCTATATCGATCCGTTGAATCACCTTCAGGTCGATCTGCTGCGCAATTATCGTAAGGGTGACGCCGACGACAGCCAGAAGCGGGCAATATTGTTGACGATTAATGGCATAACCGCCGGCCTCAGAAACAGTGGCTAGGAATTAACTGGCCGCAGAACCCGGATCGACTGACGGCGTAAAGGCATCGGAGAAGAACTCGTCGTCGGGTAGTTGGCACTGAGCAGTGAAATCGCGGTGCGCTGCCTCAACCATCACTGGCGCGCCGCAGGCGTACACCTGATATGCCGACATGTCTGGAAAATCTTCCATCACTGCCTCGTGCACCAGGCCAGTGCGTCCGGTCCAGTTGTCCTCGGGAAGCGCTTCAGATATGACGGGGATGAAAGTGAGATTGTCGTGCTCCTGCTGCCACTGGCCGGCCAACTCTGCCATATAGATGTCCTGGGGTCTGCGGCCTCCCCAATACAATGTCATAGGTCGATCAATGCCGATTTGGAAAGCGTGCTCGATAACGCTCTTGATGGGGGCGAAGCCGGTGCCGCTGGCGACAAGAATCATGGGTTTGTCGGAATCTTCCTGGAGAAAGAATGTGCCGAGCGGTCCTTCAAAGCGCAGTATGTCCTTTTCCTTCATGCGGCCGAAAACGAATTCCGTGAATGCCCCTTGCGCCATGTTTCGCACATGCAATTCGACAAATTCGTCATCGTGTGGCGGATTTGCCATTGAGTAGCTTCGCCGCTTGCCGTCGCGCAGGAGGATATCAACGTACTGCCCGGCAAGGAACTGCAAGCGTTCGTTTGCGGGCAGCTTGAGCTTGAGGACCATGACGTCGTCAGCAACCTTGTGCAAATGCTGCACACGGCAAGGAAGCCGGCGTACTTCCAGTTCCCCGACACCGCTTATTTCCCGGGCCTGGATGACCAGATCACTGGTTGGCCTGGCCTGGCAGAACAAGGCGTAGCCGGCCTGCTTCTCGAAGTCCGCCAGCGCCGCTGGCTGCGGGTTACCGTAATCAACAGTGCCAGCGACGATTTTTCCCTTGCATGAGCCGCATGCGCCGTTGCGGCATCCGTACGGCAAGACCAGGCCCTCCCGAAGTGCTGCTTCGAGCACGGTTTCGTCGTCTTTGGCAGTGATGGTATGGCCGCTTGGTTCGATCTTGACTTGGAAAGGCATTGTTCTTTTTTACCCCGGTTACTCTTGTCCGCACCCCCGCACGGGTGGCAAGTTCCCCTAGAATGGAAATATGCGAAGAATGTTAATTGTCGGTTGCGGCGATATCGGCTTGCGGATGGCGCAACTGGTTCGCGGCCGCTGGCGTGTCTACGCGCTGTCCCGATCGGATCGTCACCACAAACTCCTTCGAACACTTGGTGTGACCCCCGTGGTCGCCGATCTCGATAGTCCCGAAACGCTCGAGCGCCACGTTGGCTTTGCGCACGATGTCATTCATCTGGTGCCGCCGCCGGCCGCCGGCTCCCGGGATACTCGCACGGTGAACCTGGTGAGGGCCTTGTCAAAGGGCGGCAGCTTACCACAGCGCTTCGTCTATATGAGCACCAGTGGCGTGTACGGCGATTGTGCCGGTGCCGTCGTGACCGAAACGCGGCCGACCATGCCAACGTCGCCGCGTGCCAGGCGCCGCGCGCACGCCGAACTTGTATTGCGTACCTGGGGGGCGGAGAGCGGTGCGCATGTAACGGTCTTGCGTGTGCCCGGAATCTACGCCTCCGGAAGACTGCCGATTGCGCGGCTCCAATCGGGCACACCGGCGCTGGCTGAAGACCAGGACGCGTACACGAATCACATACATGCCGATGATCTCGCGCGCATCGTTCTGGCTGCCCTGGCTCGCGGCGGAGGCGGGAGAACCTACAACGCGTCCGACGATTCGTCGATGAAGATGGGGGATTACTTCGACCTTGTGGCAGACCGTGTTGGTTTGCCGCACCCGCCGCGCGTAAGTTGGGAGCGGGCGCAGGAAACAATTCCGGAAACGCAATTGTCGTTTATGAGGGAGTCTCGCCGACTTTGCAATGCGCGGCTGAAAAAGGAATTGCGCGTGCGTCTGCGCTACCCTTCGGTCCGTGATGGCATTTCAATAGCGCGGTCCACATGACGGAGGCCGCCGGAAAATACCTTTTGGTACTGACAAATGCGCCGGACCACGAAACCGCAATCAAGCTTGCCAACTTGTTGGTCGGCAAGCGCCTGGCGGCATGCGTTAACGTACTTGGCGGTTGTACCTCGGTTTACCGTTGGCAGGATGGCATCGAAACCGAGCCCGAAATTCCACTGTTGATCAAGACGCATGTCGATCGGTTTAGCGCTGTGCAGGAAGAGATTCTCAATGTGCACCCTTACGAGCTTCCGGAGATCGTTGCCGTCCCGATTGAGTGCGGGCTCAAGCCCTATCTGGATTGGGTTGCCTCCAGCCTGGATCTTTCCCGTTAGCTGCCGGTCGAATCAGAACATGGAGGGTGTGCACGATGCTGTTGTTGCGATCGATTAAGAGTCTGCTGTTAACGCTGGTGCTATTGGCGCCGGCTTATGCCGAGGACGGCTTTCTCGATCCGGAAGAAGCATTCGGGTTTTCTGCCCGCATGGTTTCGCCTGCCATGTTCGAAGTGCGTTATCTCATCGCAGACGGTTACTACATGTATCGGGAGCGTTTTCGCTTTGACGCCGAGCCCGGCACGATTGTGCTGGGCGCACCCGAGTTTCCCGCTGGTCGTTGGCATGACGATGAGTTTTTTGGGCGCAGCGAGATCTATCGCAGCGAAGTCGTGATCAGTGTGCCCGTTGTCTCCGGTGTAGCCGGGAGCAACGCGATACGTTTGACAGCGGTGTCGCAGGGTTGTGCAGACGCCGGCATATGCTATCTGCCAACGACACAATCCATGGACTTTGAGCTTCTCGGTGCGTTTGGCGGTCCGGGTGACGGGGAATGAGTCGCGCTTTCCAGATTTTGCTGTTTGTTTCCGTGATGCTGGTGGCGGGTGTAGGCGGTTACCTGCTGAGCGGGCCGCCCCGACCGGGGGCCGTCGATACGGGTCCAATGCTGGAGGCGTCCTTACCCGACCTTTCAGGGACTCCGCAGCAGATCGGTAACTGGAAAGGCAAAGTACTCGTGGTCAACTTCTGGGCGACATGGTGCCCGCCCTGCCTGGAAGAAATTCCGCATTTCGTGCGTTTGCAGGAACGCTTGGGCGGACAAGGTCTGCAGTTTGTCGGGATCGCGATCGACGAAGCGGTCAAAGTCCGCGCGTTTGCGCAGAAGTACGCGATCAATTACCCGGTCATGATCGGGCAGGTTGACGCCATTGAGCTGTCGAAAACGGCCGGAAACAAGGCGGGAGGTTTGCCCTATACCCTGATCCTGGATCGCTCAGGAGAGGTCGTGAGCCAGCACTATGGCGGACTGGACGAGGAGATCCTGCAGCCGATATTCGATGAATTGTTATAAATGAGTGAAAAATCGAGGTAAATTCGGCCATCATCTTCGATCAGGCAGGATTTATGCATCTGGTCGCGGTTTTCTTGAGGTTTGCCCCGAGCCAGCCACGGCAATATGTCCCAGGTTGAGGTCAAACAGGACCGCTGACCGGGAAATTTAGCTCTTATTGCTGCTAAATCTGGACAATTTGCAGCGATCTGCGGCAAACTCGCCGATATGGTAGCCAGTCGATCGAAGTCAACAAAGGCCGTGGGCCGTCATCAGTCAAGCCATGTATTCGTCGTACATGGTCCGAATCTGAACCTGCTAGGTAGCCGCGAACCAGAGGTCTATGGCGCGGAGACGCTGGCGTTGATCAACCGGAGGCTTGCCGGTGTGGCAAAAGCTGCAGGTATCCGACTGTCGGTCTACCAGAGCAATTCGGAAGGCGAATTGGTCGACCGTGTTCAGGCGGCAAGCGGGGAAGGAGTCGGTTTCATCGTTATCAATCCAGCAGCGTATACGCACACCAGCATCGCGTTACGAGATGCACTTGCAGCCGTAGCGATTCCCTACGTCGAAGTTCACCTGTCGAATATTCACGCGCGCGAGCCATTCCGGCACCGCTCATACTTCAGTGACCGGGCGGTAGGCGTGATCTGTGGACTAGGCTCTGCCGGATACGATAGCGCGCTGGATTTCGCTATCCAGCAATTGAAAAGGGGTTGAGTATGGATCTGCGAAAAGTAAAAAAACTCATCGACCTGGTGCAAGAGTCCGGCATCGCCGAACTCGAAATCAGCGAAGGGGAAGAAAAGGTCAGAATCAATCGGTTCGGTTCGAATGCGCAGGCAAACGCGGCGCCGATGCCGGCCCCGGTACCCGTTGCCGCTGTGGCGGCGGGTAGCCCCTCGGCACCCGCACCCGACTCAGATGCCCCCGAGCAAGCCGACGGTCATTCGGTCAAGTCACCGATGGTCGGCATTTTTTACCGGGCCTCTTCCCCTGGTTCGGGCGCTTTCGTTGAGGTGGGGCAATCGGTCAACGCCGGCGATACGCTTTGCATCATCGAGGCGATGAAGTTGCTCAACGAAATCGAAGCCGAAGTCAGCGGAACGGTGAAAGCGGTCCTTGTCGACAATGGCCAGCCCGTTGAATATGGCCAGCCGCTGTTTTTGATCGGGTGAGAAGCGTTCAGCGGGGCTGCTGGCCGTTGGTTACGAGCCCCCTCAATCACAGACTGTCTGAACTGCATGTTTAAGAAAATTCTGATCGCTAATCGAGGCGAAATTGCGTTGCGCGTGCAGCGCGCCTGTCGGGAAATGGGTATCCGGACGGTCGCGGTGCATTCCGAGGCTGATGCCGAGGCGAAATACGTGCGCCTGGCGGACGAATCAGTATGTATTGGCCCTGCTTCCAGCACCGATTCATACCTCAACGTACCGGCGATCATCAGCGCAGCCGAAGTGACCGACGCCGAGGCAATTCACCCCGGCTACGGATTTTTGTCCGAGAACGCCGACTTTGCGGAGCGAGTGGAGAAAAGCGGTTTCGTATTTATCGGGCCGCGCGCGGAAACAATTCGGCTGATGGGCGACAAGGTCAGCGCGAAGCAGGCGATGATCAAGGCGGGCGTACCAGTGGTGCCGGGTAGCGAAGGGGCTTTGCCTGAGGATCCTCAGGAGATCATCAAGATAGCCCGCAAGATTGGCTACCCCGTCATTATCAAGGCCGCAGGGGGTGGTGGTGGGCGCGGGATGCGCGTGGTTCATACCGAAGCGGCGCTGGTTAACGCCGTAACGATGACGCGCCAGGAAGCGCAGACGGCTTTTGGTAACCCCGTGGTCTACATGGAAAAGTTTCTGGAATTTCCGCGCCATGTCGAGATACAGGTGCTCGCAGACGAGCACAGAACCGCCGTATATCTGGGCGACCGTGACTGTTCGTTGCAACGACGCCATCAGAAGGTCATCGAGGAAGCGCCGGCGCCGTTCATTTCGCCAAAGGAGCGGGCGCGCATCGGAGAGCGCTGCGCAGAAGCATGCCGGAAGATCAGATACAGGGGCGCCGGAACGTTCGAGTTCCTGTATGAGAACGGCGAGTTCTTTTTCATCGAAATGAATACCCGGGTACAGGTAGAGCACCCGGTTACCGAATTAATCACCGGAATTGATATCGTGCAATGCCAGATCAGGATAGCGGCGGGCGAGAAACTCGGGTTCCGGCAAAAGGATGTGGTATTTCGCGGGCATGCAATTGAGTGCCGCATCAATGCCGAACATCCGTACAAGTTCACTCCGTCCCCGGGGCGCATTACCGCGTTGCACATGCCAGGCGGTCCAGGCATCCGTGTCGATTCCCATGTCTATCAGAATTATTTTGTACCGCCGCACTACGACTCGCTTATAGGCAAGGTCATCGCCTATGGCGACACGCGCGAACAGGCGCTCGCGCGTATGCGCGTTGCGCTGTCAGAAATGGTGGTCGAGGGGATACAAACCAATATTGCCTTGCACCAGGATCTGATGGTGGATGGTGAATTTGGCAAAGGTGGGGTCAGCATTCACTACCTGGAGAAGAAGCTCTCCGCGGCAGCCAAAAGCGAATAGCGCCCCGACGCAAGCACGTTATGCCATGGATAGCGGCAGAACTGATACTCAGCGCGCAGGTTGCCGCGGTGTTTGCCGATGCCCTGCTGGAGCAAGGCGCGGTTTCGGTTGATCTGGCCGACGCGAATACGGGTACCGTTCAAGAGCGGGCGATCTATCAGGAGCCTGGCGAACGCGCCGCGGTTGCTTGGGGGGAAAATCGCCTGGTCGGATTGTTTGCGATCGGCACCGATGTGAAGCAAGCGCTCGACTATGCGGCATCCGCCTCGGGCCTGGGGCAGCTACCGTCGTACCGTACTTATCGCGTCGAGGATCAGGATTGGGTTCGTCTGACTCAGGCGCAGTTTGAGCCGATCCCGGTGTCAGACAGAATCTCGATTGTGCCGACCTGGCACGTAGCAAGCAGCCAGACGCCGATCACCATTGTGATGGACCCGGGGCTGGCGTTCGGTACCGGCAGCCATCCGACAACCCGACTGTGTCTGGACTGGCTTGATCGTTTTCTTCAGCCCGGGCAAACCGTTATTGATTACGGCTGTGGCTCCGGTATTCTCGCTATCACTGCCGCAAAACTGGGGGCAGCTGATGTTCTGGGTGTCGATATCGATGCGCAGGCGTTGCAAGCGAGTCGCTACAATGCCGAGCAGAACGGCGTACAGCCACGATTTCTGGATGTCGACACTCACGCAATTGAAGTTGCCGATGTTGTTATTGCAAATATTCTTTCCGGCCCGTTGAAGGTGCTGGCGCCACTGCTGTCCGGGCTGACACGGAGCGGGGGGCGATTGGTGTTGTCCGGGATCCTGGAAACGCAGGCTGACGAGCTGATGGAAATTTACCGGGACTGGTTTGAAATGCTGCCGCCTGTTGCGCGCGAGGGATGGGTTCGTCTCGACGGCATTCGGCTGTCGGACTGAAGTTCATGGATCTCTTCACCCGCTGTTCCCATTGCGATACGGTTTTCCGCGTGACGACGCGCCACCTTCAGGCATCAGGAGGGCAGGTCCGATGCGGTCGTTGCGAGGCGGTATTTGATGCGTTTGCCAGCCTGACGGCAAAACCGCCGGGCGAAGGCCCGGAGTTGCAGGGCAATGAGGAGCAGCCGGCATCGCTGCGCCCCGCGAGCGGCGACCACGCCGAAGCGTACGAACCCGCCAGCGACAGTGCGACGCCCGCCCTGCCCGAGATGGCGTCGACCGAAAGCGGGCCGGAGAAAACAGAACTGGAACAAACCTGGCCGCCGGAAAAAGGTGACGACGAAACCGGGTTGGTTGAAACCTTGCCGACCGAGACAGCACCGGGTGGGGCCGACGAGATTTTGTCTGAATCACAACCGGAGACTGACCCGGAATCGGATTCGGCGCTGGCAGAGACCGCTGATAGCGACGTCGCGGCCAACCTGTATGAGTGGGAGTTCAAGCCTGCGCCCAGGCTGCTCGCAAGAACCAGATTATGGTTGGGTCTGTCGGTGCTATTGGCGTTAGGCGCCTTTGTTCAGGCGGGGTTTGTCTTCCGCACGGAGGTTCTGGTCAATGTTCCGCAGGCGAGACCGGTTTACGAACAGGTGTGTCGCTGGATGTCCTGTGAAATCGGACTGCCGCGCCTTGCGGACCAACTCAATATCGATGCTTCCGATCTGCAAATTGTCGATCCGGGCAAGCCGAATCTGGTCAAACTGACGGCGTTGGTCCGCAATCGGGCGCGAGTGCCGGTGGAATACCCTGCATTTGAATTGACCTTGACCAATGCGCGAGAACAGGTTGTGGCGCGGCGCGTTTTTATGCCGGCAGAGTATCTTGCCGGCGAGGTGCAACGAGACACAGGGCTGCCTGGCCGACAGGAGCTTTCCGTTAATCTGTACCTCGACACCGGTTCGCTGCGAGCTGCCGGGTATCGTATTTATCTCTTTTATCCAACCTGACACTATCGACTGTTTCCGACATGCTCAATCGAACTTCGCTTAACGACGCACACCGCGAACTCAACGCGAAACTGGTTGATTTTGGTGGCTGGGAAATGCCGCTTCATTATGGATCGCAGATCGGCGAGCATCACAGCGTGCGGCGTGACGCGGGGATGTTCGACGTGTCCCACATGCTTGCGATTGATGTGCAAGGCGATGGCGCCAAGGCGTTTCTACTGGGATTGCTGGCGAACAATGTTGAACGTCTGGCGCAGCCCGGCGAGGCGCTCTATTCCTGCATGCTGAATGAGCAAGGTGGTGTGGTTGACGATCTCATCGTCTATTACCTGGCGCCCGGCGGGTACCGGCTGGTGGTGAACGCAGGAACCGCTGATAAAGACCTCGAATGGCTCGGCCGGCAGCGTGATCGACTGGCGCCGGATGTCGAGATCATCGCGCGTCGTGATTTATCAATGATTGCGGTACAGGGACCCCAGGCACGGAAGAAATTCTGGCAAGCAAGCCCTGGCGCCGAAGGTGCCTCGGCTCAGCTCCCGCCTTTTTCCGCGACGACGTTTGGCGACTGGCTGGTTGCCCGCACCGGTTACACTGGCGAAGACGGGTTCGAGATCACTCTGCCGTCCGGTGATGCAACGGCACTTTGGGAGGCCATGCTCGCAAGTGGTGTTGCGCCTGCAGGTCTGGGTGCGCGTGATACCTTGCGCCTGGAGGCAGGAATGAACTTGTATGGGCAGGATATGGATGAAACCGTGTCACCGATGGAGTCAGGTCTGGCATGGACGGTTGATCTGGATTCTTCGCGTGTTTTCGTTGGCAAGCAGGCTGTTGCCGAATTAAGGCCAGAGCGCAAACTGATTGGTCTGGTATTGCGCGAGCGAGGCGTACTCAGAGCGCATCAACCGGTGCAAACCGCGCATGGTGACGGAGAAACGACAAGCGGAACCTTCTCGCCCACTCTGGGTCTTTCCATTGCGCTGGCGAGATTGCCGGTCGCAACTGGTTTCGGGGAAGATGTTGGCGTTGAGATTCGTGGCCGTCGTTCGGTGGCGAGAACGGTAAAATACCCCTTCGTTCGCCACGGAAAGAGCCTGATTGATGATCAAATGGACTGAGCAGGGAGTCGCGACGTGACTATTCCCTCCGAACTAAAGTACACGGACACGCACGAATGGGTGCGTACTGAATCCGACGGAACGGTCAGTGTCGGAATTACGCATCATGCGCAGGAGCAACTCGGTGATCTTGTCTACGTCGAAAGCCCGCAAGTTGGTCGCAAGTTCAAAAAGGGCGAAGAGTGCGGCGTGATTGAGTCGGTGAAAGCCGCCTCAGATCTGTACGCACCTCTGAGTGGCGAAATTCTCGCGGTCAACGAGAGCCTTGCCGACGCCCCTGAAAAGATCAACGAGAACGCCTATGACGCCTGGATGTTTAGGATTCGCCCGGATGATCCGGCAGAGCTGGAAGCGCTTCTGGATGCCTCCGGTTACAGCAAGATCGTCGAAGCAGAATCACATTGAATCTGCTCGCTATTGCCCTGAGGGGCAGCCTGGCAAGACGGCTGGGGTTAGTGGTGCAAACGATAAATTAAGGGACTTTCTTGCCTTTTATCCCTCACACCGCTGATGACGTGCGGGAAATGCTCGCCGAATGCGGGGTCGAGCGCATTGACGATCTGTTCGACGAGATTCCGGACAAGCTGATTTCCAAACCGCTTTCGGCCATTCCTGAAGGGCTGTCCGAGATGGAAGTCTCGCGCCTGATGCACGACGCTTCTCGAAAGGAAGGCGCGTTCCTGAACTTTATCGGCGCTGGCGCTTACGAACATCACATCCCGGCGGCGGTGTGGCAGATTGCGACGCGCGGTGAGTTTTACTCCGCGTATACGCCCTATCAGGCGGAAGCGAGCCAGGGTACGTTGCAGGTTCTCTACGAGTACCAGAGCATGATGTGCTCGTTGACCGGGATGGACGTTACGAACGCAAGTCTCTATGACGGTGCGTCGGCCCTGGCGGAAGGGGTTCTGATGTCCGTGCGGCTGCACAAGTCCGCTCGCCGGGTGCTGGTTCCTTCAGCCTTGCATCCGGCTTTTCGTGCGACGGTTCGCACCATCGTCTCGAATCAGGGAATCGAGATCGTCGAGGTGCCGTATTGTCCGGAGAGCGGACGCACGCTGGTTGACACAGTCAGGAACCAGATCGATGCCCAAGTTGCAGCGATCGTGATCGCCCAACCGAATTTCTTCGGGGTGCTCGAAGATGTTGATGCGCTCACCGATTTGGCCCACGAAGCCGGAGTTGCTGTGATCGCGTGCGTCAATCCGGTGTCGCTCGCTTTGCTCAGTCCGCCTGGAAAATGGGGCGCGCAGGGTGCTGACATTGCCGTTGGAGACGGACAGCCGCTAGGCATTCCGCTGGCCAGCGGCGGACCCTATTTCGGATTTCTGGCATGCAAGCAAAGTCTGGTGCGCCAGATGCCGGGAAGGGTGGTCGGGCGTACCGTTGATCTTGATGGAAAACCGGGCTTTACCCTCACCTTGCAAGCGCGCGAGCAGCACATCCGGCGCAGTAAAGCGACGTCCAATATCTGTACCAACCAGGGTCTTGCCGTGACTGCAGCGGCCATTCACCTTGCTCTGCTTGGCGCTGAGGGGTTGCGCCGGGTCGCTTTGAAAAGCCATGCCAACATGAAGCAACTTCTCGGCATGCTAAAACGCATCGAGGGCGTTGAGCAGAGATTCGACAGCGGGTATTTTCACGAGTCCGTTCTGACGCTGAACATTCCGGCCAGGAAGGCATGCGAGACGTTGCGAGAGGCGGGCATCATCGCCGGGTATGACCTTGAAAAACCTTACCCCGAGCTCGGGAATTCGTTATTGGTGTGCACGACGGAAACGCGCAGTGAGGCGGATCTGCAACATTACGCGGACACGATGTCACGCTGCCTCGGCGGCGCTTGCCGATCATCAACATGCGACAAGGAGAATAGTTAATGACGACAGTTACACTCAAGGGCAACCCGGTAAGCGTTGGCGGGAATCTCCCCGCTGCGGGAGATTCGGCGCCCGACTTCAACCTGACCGGAAAAGACCTTGCGGACGCGTCACTTTCCGCGTTTGCCGGCAAGCGAAAGGTTCTGAATATCGTGCCAAGTCTGGATACCCCGACCTGCCAGCAGTCGACACGGGTATTCAATGAGAAGGCGTCGGCGATGAAAAACACGGCCGTACTGGTGATCGCTGCGGATCTGCCGTTCGCAATGTCGCGTTTCTGCGGTGCCGAGGGCCTGGAGAATGTCATCACGCTGTCTACCTTCCGTGGGCGCGATTTTCATGACAAATACGGCGTTGACATTCTTGACGGCCCGCTCAAAGGGTTGACCACCCGGGCAGTCGTCGTGCTCGACGAAAACAACAAGGTCATGTATTCGGAGTTAGTCCCGGAGATCGCAAGCGAGCCGAATTATCAGGCTGCTCTGGATGCTCTCTCGAAATAATCCGACGGCAACAATGTTTTGCGCTGGCGAGTGCGATGATTCCGGTAAGCCTGCACGCAGCTTATGCGTGCATGGCCGAGCGTACATATGCTGATTTTTGACCGATCGAGACCGGGTCGACGCGCGCATGCGCAAAGCCCTGCCCAGGCTGAGCCGGTTGATATCGCGCCTGGATTATTGCGGGACGATGATCTGGTGTTGCCGGAAGTCTCGGAACTCGATGTTGTCCGGCATTACACGCGCTTGTCGCAACTGAATTTTTCGATCGACACGCATTTTTACCCGCTGGGTTCTTGCACCATGAAGTACAACCCGCGGGCATGCAACACGCTGGCAATGCTGCCCGGATTTGCAGGGCGCCATCCGCTGGCGCCATCGGAAACCGGGCAGGCATTTCTGGGATTCATGCACGAGCTCCAGACAATGTTGTGCGACGTCACCGGAATGGCTGCCGTTGGCCTTGCGCCAATGGCAGGTGCGCAAGGCGAATTCGCCGGCGTTGCGATGATTCGCGCTTATCATGATTCGCGTGGCGATACGGCGCGCAACGAAATCATTGTCCCGGATGCGGCCCACGGGACTAATCCTGCGACTGCCACAATGTGCGGCTACACGGTTCGCGAAGTGCCAACTGACGACGACGGCAATGTCGATCTTGCGGCATTGAAGCAAGCGGTGGGTCCGCAAACCGCGGGGTTGATGCTGACCAACCCGTCGACTCTGGGTGTGTTTGAACGAACCATCGAGCAAATGCGCGACGTCGTGCACGGTGCTGGTGGCTTGCTCTACTACGACGGCGCCAATCTGAATGCAATTCTCGGCCGGGTACGTCCTGGCGACATGGGTTTTGATGTCATTCATATGAACCTGCACAAGACCTTCTCAACGCCGCATGGTGGCGGTGGTCCAGGTGCTGGACCAGTCGGCGTAAGCGAGCGACTGAAACCTTTTCTTCCGGTGCCGATTGTAGAACGCGTAAATGACACGTATGTCTTGATCGATGAAGCTGAGCGGCCGCAATCCATCGGCCGGTTATCAGCTTTCATGGGTAATCCCGGCGTGCTGTTACGGGCATATGTCTATGCACGCATGCTCGGCCGTACCGGGATGCGCCGTGTGGCGGACTTTGCAACCCTGAACGCAAATTACCTGATGACGAAGCTGGCAAAGCATGGCTTCGAGCTGGCCTACCCGAAACGGCGTGCCAGCCATGAATTTATTGTGACCTTGCGCAAGCTCAAGAACGAGACAGGTGTGACGGCGATGGACTTTGCCAAGCGTCTGCTCGACAAGGGGTTTCACGCACCCACCACATATTTCCCGCTGCTTGTCCCGGAGTGTCTGCTGATTGAACCCACCGAAACCGAATCCAGGGAAACGCTGGACGCGTTTGCGGCAGCCATGAAGGAAGTTCTCGATGAGGCCCACAATCAGCCGGATATCGTGAAGCAGGCGCCTCACACCATGCCGGTGCGCCGGCTGGATGACGTGCGGGCCGCGCGACAACTTGACCTGCGATGGACAACCGGGACCTAGAAAGTACCCACAAGGGCAAGACGGGCTTGCGGCGTATCTGGAACGCGTTGTTATATTCCTTCGACGGCCTGGCGGCCGCGATTCGCCATGAGGATGCCTTCCGGCAGGAGTCGATCCTGGCCCTCGTGCTGATCCCGGCGGCACTCTTTTTACCGGCAAGCGGTATTGGCAAGGCGTTAATGATTGCCAGTGTTCTGATGGTGCTCGTTGTGGAATTGTTGAATTCGGCGATCGAAGCCACGGTCGATCGGATTTCCCTTGAGGATCACCATCTGGCCAAGCGAGCCAAGGACATCGGAAGTGCCGCTGTTCTGTTGTCGCTCCTCAACGTCTTGACCGTCTGGATTCTGGTGCTGTTCGGCTGAGCGGCGGCTTTTTTCGGCGCGCAGCGGCGAATAATCTTATCGGTGCGAAGCGCTCCTGCCCGGTCTCGCCTCCGCAAACGCTGTTGAAATGTGACTCGAGGATATCTGGCAACGACTGAATGCTGATTGTCTGTGCCAGGTGAGAATTCCTGACAGTTCTGTTCGCGTCCGCGATTTAAGGTCTTTCCGCATGCCGGCGTTTGAGCCCGCTCCGGTGTCTGGAAGGTATCGACGCAATCATGGTTTGCGGATCGCCTTGTGTCTTTTGCAGGGATCGGTGCGAGACCTGTATTCGAATCGTAACCATCTGATTGGAAATGGTATTTTAAGGGTGAGTGCGGGGCTTGTCCTTTAATCGTCACCATTCGCTGTTGCATTGGTCATTGTGGCGGCAGGTGGTTAATC
>DATKYN010000086.1:0-14226 GCA_035528435.1 Burkholderiales bacterium | reverse complement strand
GGGAAGCTGCGCGTTGTCCTCGTGGATGATCATGCTGTCGTGCGCGAAGGTTACCGGCGCCTGCTTGAGCGCACCGGGGACATAGATGTTGTTGCTGAAGCAGCCAACGGAGACGATGCCTATCGTTTGATCTGTGAGCATCAACCCGACGTTGCGGTGCTGGACATCAGTCTGCCTGGACAAGGGGGAATAGAAGTGACCCGCCGGGTGATTGCCCGCTTGCCGGGGCAGAAAATCCTTGTTTTCAGTATGCACGAGGACACGGTGTTTTCTTCACGCGCGCTTCAGGCGGGCGCCCGGGGGTATGTCACGAAGTCCGCGGCGCCGGAAGTTCTGATTGAGGCCGTGCGCCTGGTTGCCGCGGGCAAGCTCTATATCAGCCAGGAAATGGCGCAGGAGCTCGCGTTGCAGATGATCCCGGGGCGTGAAACGCCGATCGATGCCTTGTCGGCGCGTGAGTTCGAGGTATTCCGCTTGCTGGTTGCAGGTCATACGCTGCAGGAGATATCGCAAATCATGCACCTGTCGTACAAGACGGTAGCCAACTATCAGTCCAGTATTCGCCAGAAGCTGGACGTCAGCAACACGGCCCAGGTTGTTCGTATTGCCCTCAATCACGGCATGATCGCGAGCGCGCCCGATCAGCCCGGCGACGTAACGGATTGATGTTTTTCAGGAGAAATTCCCGGCTGTGCCGGGGTGATTTCCCCTGACGGCTGCCGTGGCCACCGAATTAAACTGGGGACCAGGTTTGATTCACGAAGTGAGAAAAGACTCTCCCGAGTTGATTGGTTGCGGCCGGCACTTGACCGGCCGTTTTTTTTGCCTGTCGTCGGTGTCAGGCCGTATGCACAGCTAAGGATGTTGCCGTGTTTGCGAAATGGATCAGAGCAGAATCGGTGTCGGGCGCGCTATACTTTTGATACCAGCCTTGCGCATTTCAGACCAGCCCGGCCCCTCACCACAATGACACTCGCAGACTACCTTGCTTCACTGAATGACGATGATCCGCCGTCCGGATTGCCGGCACCCTTGCAGTCACTATGGCAGGAAGCGCGCGGCGATTGGGACAGGGCGCATAAAATCGTCCAGGCGCAGGACACGACGGATGCGGCATGGGTGCATGCCTATCTGCACCGCAAGGAGGGTGACGCGGCGAATGCCGGCTATTGGTATCGGCGCGCGCAACGCCCGGTATCCGATGGCACGCTTGAGAATGAATGGCGCGACATTGTCAGCACGTTGCTTGAATCGGGGGGCGCTGGCTAGATTGCGATAGACCCGCCGCCACGCCATGCTGCGACGTGCCCGATTTAGGCAAGCGGTTTCATGTCTCGCGGGCTGCCTTGTGTTTTGTCGTTTGGGGTCAGCCCCAATCTATCCTGGGCCGGGCGCGGATAGCGGTGCATGATTTTGCGAGACCTTTCCAAATGCGTTGGGAGGAATTAATCCCCGCGTCGCACCTGCCCGAACTGTTTGCCGTGGTGTGCTCAGAACGCCTCTTCCCAGGATTTCGACAATTTCATCGCAGAGTGGATCAGTCCGACCATCGAGTATGTTTGCGGAAAATTCCCCCACAACTCACCCGTAGCCGGATCGATGTCTTCCGACAGCAATCCCATCGGATTACGCACCGACAGCATGTTTTCGAACAACTCCCGCGCTTCTGTAAAGCGTCCCAGCAAAGCCAGCGCGTCGATGTACCAGAAGGTGCATGCGTTGAACGCGACTTCAGGTTTTCCGAAATCATCCTCGCCGGAATAGCGGGCAATATATTTTCCGTGCAGCAGTTCTTTTTCGATCCGTTCCACCGTCCCTGCAAAGCGCGGATCCTTGCCTTCGATTAGCCCGAGTGAGGGCAACAACAACAGCACTGCATCTACCGAATTGCCGCCAAGGGTGGCTGTGAAGCTGTTCATTTCGGCGTTCCAGGCTTTTTCCAGAATCTCCTTGCGAATATCCGCTGCGGTCCGTGACCATGTCTCGGCACGCGCATCCAGGCCGATGCGCTCCGCGATCTTTGCCAGACGGTCACAGGCCGCCCAGCACATGACGCTTGAATACGTATGTACCTCCTGGCGCTGACGCAATTCCCACAAACCGGCGTCGGGCTCGTTCCATGATTGCGCAGCACGTTGCCCCAGCACTTCGAGGCGCTGAAATAGTGTCTCATCGCCGCGCCGCGACAATCGTGTGTCGAAGAATATTTGCGCGCAAGCGAGAATGATCGAACCGTACCCGTCGTTTTGTACCTGCCGGTAGGCATCGTTGCCAACGCGTACCGGTCCCATCCCACGATAGCCCGCAAGGGACTCGACAACCGATTCGTGCAATTGCTGCTTTTGCGTAATGCCGAACACCGGCTGGAGATAACCGTCCTTCGAGGCGGCCGCGATGTTCATGATGTAGTTGAGATAACCTTCCATCGTCTTGGTTGCTCCCAGCGCATTGAGGGCATGCACAACGAAGTAGGAATCGCGCAGCCAGCAAAAACGGTAATCCCAGTTTCGACCGCTGTTGGGTGCCTCGGGGATCGATGTCGTGGGGGCGGCAATCACCGCGCCGGTTTCTTCGAAGTGCGATAGCTTCAGCGTGATGGCTGCACGGATCACCTCTTCCTGCCATTCGAAAGGCAATGACAGGTAACGGCTCCATTCAACCCAGTACTGCTCGGTAAGCTGTGAGTAGTCGCGAAACGCTTCTTCGACCGGCAGGGTCAGCGTTTCATCCGGACCGAAGAAGAAAGTGAGCGGCGTGTCGAGAATAAAAGGCGTTTCTTCCAGCACGTAGTTGACCGAAGCATCCGTCGTCAGACGCAGGGTCTGTTCGGGCATCACGTAGCGGATATGATTCGAACCCGATGTAATCTCGGGCCGCTGGCTGCCGTAACCGGCCGTCGGGCGCACCCGCATCCTGATATGCGGCGTTCCCGAAAGCCGGGTAATCCGCCGCACCAGTGCCGCTGGACGGAACACGCGACCGTATTGCTTGAAGCGCGGTGCGAAATCGGTCACCAGTATCGAGGAACCCTTGGTGTCGCGCAGAACGGTTTCGATAATTGCGGTGTTGGGGCGGTAACGTTGGCTCGACTCCGCGACATCGAGCAAATCGACGGCAAATACGCCTTGTGCGTCTTCGCTCGAATTGTTCAGCAGTGACGAAAACTGTGGTTCGCTGTCGAATCGCGGCAGGCAGCACCAGACGATGCTTGCATGCGAGTCGACAAGGGCGCTGAAGCTGCAGTTGCCGATGACGGCAAGATTGAGATTACTCACTGGTGATACCTTGTAAACAGTTATTTGATACGGGCCTTGTCCAGAATGTCAGGCCAGCCTGAAAGCCAGTCGATGACGTCGTCAACACTGCACAGTAGGTGGCGTGCCGCCGTGGTTTCGCTTTCTCCCACGCGAACACTGTACCCGTTGTGTTCGTTGACGCAGGCAAATCCGTCTTCGTCGGTGGTGTCATCGCCTATAAATACCGGAATCCGGCCTTCGAAGGGATGCTCCGCCATGAAATCCCGTATTGCTGATCCCTTGTCGGCCTGTCGCGGTTTGATTTCACTCACCATCTTGCCGTGCATGACGTGTAGTTGTACCGAGAACGGGCGCGCGAGCTCCTCGACCTGCTCCTTTATCTGGTCGGCCATGTCCGGCGCCAGGCGGTAATGAACAGCCAGCGCGTGCCCCTTGTCTTCCAGAATCACTTTTGTGCTCGAACCCGCGAGTTTCAGCAAAGGGGGACGCAGTGTATCGAGCTCTTCCGATTCCGGAACCTTGTGAACGGTGCCGGTTGCATCTCGCCGCTCGAGACCGTGCAGGCCCGCTGTCGGTAGCCGATGTGGTGCGAAAAGAGCATCCAGATTGTCGATGCTGCGGCCGCTGACGAGCGCAACCGCGGCACCGAGCCGGTCCGAAATGGCCTCCAGCAAGTTGAGCAATTCCTCGCTTGCATGGACACCGTCGGGTGTATCGCGCAGATGCAGGATGGTACCGTCAACGTCGAGGAACAACGCCCAGCCAGGAGCCGGTTGCAGGGAAAACGCGGAATTCGGGAGCATGTTACGTTTGCTGGTTAGCGCGATGGAAGAAGACCTGAACGTGTAACTCTATCGCATGAGTTCGCCCGCCCGTAAGCACTTAATTCACATGGCGGCAGATTTTTCCGTATGGGGCACTCGAGTTCGGGCCGGTGAGCAGGCGATTCAGCGAGGTTCTGTCGTACTTTGCCGCGCTCTGACAACATCAGTCTAATACGGTAATAAGGTGTGTCCCGACAACAGCCGGTCTGCATGGAGTGTATATTTAGGGGAATTCAACCGTTGTTGCTGCGATTGGGCCTGGATCGGCCCTGGTTAAGCGAACCTTGGTGAGCGCGCAACGAATCAGTGAGACCAGCATATTGGCCAGAAAAACAGGAGTTAGAAAAGACAGGGAGCGCGAGGGACGGTTGATCGTGGTGTCCAATCGTGTCGCCGATCCGAAGCGGGATCGCAAAGCCGGCGGATTGGCTGTCGCAGTGGGAGAGACGCTGGAGGCCACCGGCGGTGGCTGGTTCGGTTGGAGCGGCGAAGTCACCCCCGACGCGCGGGAACTCAAACCTGTTATCAAACTGGTCGACGGCATTTATATCGTCACCATCGACCTCACCAGTGAAGAGCTGGATGGTTATTACTTTGGTTTTTCCAATCAATGCCTGTGGCCATTGTTGCACTATCGAATCGATCTGGTGCATTTCGAGCAGGAGTATTACGACAAATACAGAATCGTAAACCGGCGATTTGCCAATGCGCTTGCCAAGTTTCTCGGCCCGAACGACATTATCTGGATCCATGACCTGCATCTGATACCGATGGCCGCAGAGTTGCGTCAGCACAAATGCAAGCAGCCGATCGGGTTCTTCCTGCATGTGCCCTTTCCGCCACCCGAGGTGGTGGCCGCACTTCCCAGGCATCATGACCTGTTCAAGGAATTGATGGCGTATGACCTGCTCGGTTTTCAAACGAAACGGGACGCGTCGTGTTTTCGTTCTTACGCATGTCAGGAGCTCGGGGCGCAAGAGCTGAAGGGCGGCTCCCTCCGGTTGTCCGGGCATGAGGTTCAGTGTGACGCGTTCCCGGCGGGTATCGATGTGGCCTCATTCATCGAACTCAGCAAAACGGCTGAAGCGCGTCGCGAGATTGCGCACCACAAGGAATCGATTGGCAGTCGCGCCCTGATAGTCGGCGTCGACCGGCTGGACTATTCCAAGGGTCTCACGCAGCGGTTAACGGCCTATCGCGAATTCCTCAAGTCTTACCCGGAGAATCGCAAAAAGGTGGTGCTGATGCAGGTCACACCACCATCGCGCGAAACGCTCGAGTCGTATTCCCGGATCCGGCGCGAGCTTGACCGTCTTGAGGGCGCCATCAACGGCGAGTTTGGCGAGATGGACTGGACCCCGGTGCGCTATCTGAAGCGTGCGATCAGCCGCTCACGTCTGGCGGCGCTGTTTCGGGCCAGCCGCGTCGGACTGGTGACACCGCTGCGCGACGGTATGAACCTTGTAGCCAAGGAATACATCGCTGCCCAGGATGAGAACGATCCGGGCGTGCTTATACTTTCCCGATTCGCCGGTGCGGCTGAGGCGATGGGGCAGGCGCTGATTGTGAATCCTTACGACGTCGAGCAGGTTGCCTATGCACTGCAGATGGCTATCCACATGCCGCTCGAAGAGCGTCGCGAACGTCACCAGGCCCTGCTCGCTACCATCAGGAAAGAGGACGTGCACGCCTGGAGCAGGGCTTTCCTTTCGCGGCTGCAAAATTCGCGACCTGGCTTTAGCGGCATTCTGCCACTCGACCGCGAGAACGAGAATCGGCGACCTGCAAAGAAGACGCGATCAAAGCAACCCTGAAGGCAGCGGAGCGCCGCTTTCGTCTCGCCACTCACGCAGTGTGCAATCGCTTTCCTGCCGCCGGCCAGTGCTGCGACTGATGATGGGGCGACTACCCACGCAAAGCATTAGAGGCGATAATTGAAAAGTATTTATACACACATAACGCCGGGTGACACGTCATACCGGCCTGGCAAAGGGGAGAAGAGAAATCATGGCGCGCAAATCAGCCCGCAGTAAACCGGTTCGCACCAGATCCGGCAAGCGAGACCCATCCATCCTGCGTTCGCGGCAGTGGTTCGCCAACCCGGATAATCCCGACATGACGGCGCTGTATATCGAGCGCTACATGAACTGGGGGATCAGCCGGGAAGAGCTGCAATCCGGCAAGCCCATCATCGGGATTGCGCAGTCCGGTTCCGACCTGTCACCGTGTAACCGCCATCACCTCGACCTGGCCACGCGCACCCGCGAAGGTATTCGCGAAGCCGGTGGTATTGCGTTCGAGTTTCCGGTTCACCCGATACAGGAAACCGGCAAGCGTCCTGGTGCGGCGCTGGATCGGAATCTCTCCTATCTAGGCCTGGTCGAGTTGCTCTACGGCTACTTCATCGATGGCGTGGTGCTCACCACCGGCTGCGACAAGACCACGCCGGCGCAATTGATGGCCGCCGCCACGGTCGATATCCCGGCGATTGTCCTGTCGGGTGGACCGATGAACAACGGCTGGTTCCGCGGCAAGCGAACCGGCTCCGGCACCATCGTGTGGGAAGCACGCAAGCTGCTCGCTGCTGGCGAAATCAACCATGAGCAATATATCGACATCATCGCCTCGTCGGCGCCTTCTGTTGGTCACTGCAACACCATGGGCACGGCGAGCACCATGAACTCCCTGGCCGAGGCCATCGGCATGTCACTGCCCGGTAGCGCCGCGATTCCGGCACCGCACCGCGAGCGTGCCGAAAACGCCTACCTGACCGGCAAGCGCATAGTGGAAATGGTGTGGGAAGACCTGCGCCCGTCGAAGATCATGACGCGCGAAGCATTCGAGAACGTCATCGCGGTTAATTCGGCTATCGGCGGCTCCACCAACGCGCCGATTCACTTCAATGCCATCGCCCGCCATATTGGCGTCAAACTCAATAACGACGACTGGGAAAAAGTCGGTTATGACATCCCGTTGATCGTCAATCTGCAACCGGCAGGCGAATATCTCGGCGAGGATTACCACCACGCCGGTGGCGTGCCGGTTGTGGTCAGCGAACTGATCAAGGCGGGCAAGATCAACAAGGATGCAATGACGGTTAACGGCAAGACTTTGTATGAGAACTGCCGCCGTGCAAAAAATGAAGACCGAAATGTCATCTGGCCTTACAAGAAGCCGATGCAGAAGCAGGCCGGCTTCCTCAACCTGAAAGGTAATCTGTTCGACAGCGCGATCATGAAGACCAGCGTAATTTCGGATCACTTCCGCGAGCGTTACCTGTCGGATCCGAAAGACCCGAACGCTTTCGAAGGCCGCGCTATTGTGTTCGAAGGTCCGGAGGACTATCACAAGCGCATCGACAATCCGAGGCTGAAGATTGACGACAGTTGCATGCTGTTCGTGCGCGGTGTCGGTCCGGTCGGTTATCCTGGTGCTGCCGAAGTGGTTAACATGCAACCGCCGGCCAAACTCATCAGGGCCGGTGTTGGCGAACTGCCATGCATCGGTGACGGCCGCCAATCCGGCACCTCGGGCTCGCCGTCGATCCTCAACGCTTCCCCCGAAGCTGCCACCGGCGGCGGATTAGCCATTCTTCAGACCAACGATATCGTACGCATCGATCTGAACAAGCGCACGGCGAATATCAAGATCAGCAAGACGGAATACGAACGGCGCAAGAAAGCATTGGAGAAAAAGGGCGGCTTCAAGATTCCGGCGAGCCAGACGCCATGGCAGGAAATCCAGCGCGGCATGGTCGATGAATTGTCCAACGGCATGGTGCTCAAGCCTGCGGTCAAGTATCAGCGGATCGACAAGACCAAGGGCGTGCCGCGGGATAATCACTGAACCGAGATGTTGTGCCGCCTGCCAACCGGCGGGCGGCATGCGTGTCCCGATATCATGTGGATTCCCCAGAGTGGGCGAGATGATGCGCGTCCTCAGGGGTGATGAACCCCGCAAAAGCCGCCGAGGCACTGTTCGGGACTCCTGGTGATCACGGCCACGAGGCCGTGTCTGCCAGACTGTGTTTCTGGCGGGGCGAACTCCCGCTACCACGTGTGTTGGAGCTTTGGTTCACCCCCCCCCCGCGATACGGGGATCTGTTTGTTCTTGCATGCAGCACGCCTGGATGTTTTGCTGCAGACGACTTGCATTACCCGGGTTTGTCGGGCAAAGGTTCCAGGAACATCCGCAATAATGCACCTCGCCCAAGACGCTTGCTTATCACGGACAGCATGTTGTAACTGAGCAATCCGGCCGACAGGCAAATGGTGTTGAGCCCGACGTGAAGCATGTCGGCATCCTGAAACAGCGCGATCATTGAGGCGGCGAAGCCGTCGTGCTCGCGTATTCCTTCGAACGATTTTTCGAGCAAAAGCACAACGAACACGCCAAGCGAATACAGTAAAGTACGCAATACAACGTCGACCCATGCCGGCCGGGATCGCACCCATTGTCCCAGCGATACATGCTCCAGCACGAGAACAACCTTGGAGAGAACGAGCGCACCAATCAGTGCCACCGAAAATCCATAAGCGGCAATGCGATATTCCGCGAGAAGAAGATGTTTAAGCAGCACCAGTGCAGAGAGCCATGAGCCAAAATACAGCATTAGCACCGCGACTGCTGTGACCTCGTGTTTCAGTTTTTCCAGGGTCATCATGTCTCGGTCCCAGCGTAGGAGAGTCGGGGGTAGCAAGCCACGTTGCAATGTCGCAACATATTTGAATGGGCAATGCTATCAAAAATGCCAAGTCACCTCGGCAAACCTGACCAGTTCATCGCGATCTTGTCTCGGCACCGTGCTGAATACGGCGCGTGGCATTTCGGCCTCGCCTCCATGCCACCGAATCTTTTCGGTGACGTTACGCGCGCGGCCGTCGTGGAGCAACGTCGAGCGGTCGGTAACCGTCTCTGACAATCCGAGTCCCCGGAGCAGCGAATTGCCGAAACTGTGCCAGGGGCAATGCCTCCGCCCGGTTCGGAGTCGGCGCGCTGGTCACTGATCGTCAGTGTAAAACTGCCAGCGCGGGTAACAGGAGGACCTACGTCTGCTGCCGCCAGTGCCAGAGCTCTTGCCCGGTGACGAACAAGCTCTTGCATGCGATATCCCGATGCTATTGCATGCCTGCCACGTCAGCCCACTGCGGCAGCTAAAGGCAACTGCCCCTGTGAATGCAGGTCAGGAGAGCAGTTACGGTCCGGCCGGAAGCGCTGCGTCGAATGCCCGCGCGCGTTTCAACTGCGGCGCAAGTCCAGCGTGGCCGGCGCCAGTGGTGGCACCGGTAATTCGCGCACGGTCGTGTCCGTGCCGACGAGGTCGGTGCGCACCTTCAACCGTTCCGCCACCCGTTGCCGTGCATCGTCTCCGGTGACCGGTGGGCCATCGTACTCTTCGCCCATCGGTTTCCAGTTCAGGAAATCGAGTGCATACGCGATTTTTGCGCTGGCTCGATCGATGATCTCGATGCGTAACGGCGAGTGGGCCTTGATGTGCGGTTGCAATCCCCATGGATTGTCGAACAGGCGGTAACGGATACCACCAGCGGCGCAACTGTCGTCGACCTCAGTCAGGTTGATGCGTATGCCATTTGCGGTAGCGATGAACTCCGGTTCTACAGCCAGGCCTTCGGCGAGCAATTCGAGGCGTTCGGTACTGCTGTCCACGGTGCGTCCGGTGCCCTGGTGCTCGCCCATAACCGGCCATGGCTCCAGTGCGTGGCGCAGTGTCCATTTGATGTCGCCGGTGTTGAAGGCAGTGATTAACGGAAAGCGGAAATCAATCAGTGCATCGAATGCGTCTTTCGCAAAAGAAAACCCGTGTCCGTTGAGATACGAGATCACTGCGCGCAAGTCTTTGCGCAAGAAACAGGGCAAGGCAAACTTGTCGTGCAGAGCCTCGCGCCAATCTACCAGTGGCTGCGTGAACGGCTTCTCGGCGAAACAGGCAGCCAGCGCGCGCAGCAACACGTTGGGTACGAGCAGCATCCCGGGTTCTGGTGTCATTTCAAAGGCGCGAAACTCGATTAGCCCGCTGCGTCCGTTTGCAGTGTTCCAGTTGTGAAATTTATCCACGCTCAATTCCGCGCGATGGGTGTTGCCATTCCAGTCCATCAGCAGGTTGCGCAATAGCGCGTCGATCATTTCCGGGTCGCCGGGGGCAGGCATGGCCTCGATTGCCTGCAACGTAATCTCCAGCTCGTACGGCAGCTCAACTGCACTTTCATCGACGCGGGGAGCCTGGCTGGAAGGCCCTGCAAACAGACCGGTGAAGGCATAGGACAGCGATGGGTGATGTTGCAGAAAGCGCAGAAAACTACTGAGCAGGGATGGTCGGTGGATGAACGGATTTCGCTTGAGATCCGGTCCACCCAGTACGATGTGCGCGCCGCCACCTGTCGCGACCTTGCGACCACTGAACTGATACTTGTAACCACGAAGGCCAACGGCCCGGGCGCTGCTGTAAAGGCCATGTACGACGCGTTCAAAATCCGGCCAGTTGTCGGCGGGCGGCAGGTTCACTTCGAGTACACCCGGGTCGGACGTCAAGCCGATGGTTTCCAGGTCATCATCAGCAGGTGGCAGATATCCCTCAAGGCGAATGGGCGGCAGATCAAGCTTAACGGCCAGTTTCTCGATGGTGCGCACCAGTTCGGAAAAGACGTCGAAGCCAGGTAAGGGCGGCAGAAATACCAGTAGCTCGTTGTCCCGGTATTCGACGGTAAGTCCCCGGCGCACGGCGTCTTCGTGCAAGCGGCTGAGCGGCAGACGCAAACCGATCGGACTGTCGCCCGGTAACAATGTCAGGTCGTCGCCTTGCGGTAGTTTCCATTCGCCGGTATGCCAGCTCGTTCCGTCGTGGTCCAGCGGCAATACCCAGCCGGCCGGCTCGAAACAGGACTGCCAGGCTTGCGTCACGTCATCGGCCAGCGGACGTGAAATGAATGCGCGTTTGTTGCGGTTGAATCGCGGCAACAGGTTAATGGCTTCGTCCGAGCCGTCGGTGCGCAATCTGTCCTCGAGGTCTTCATACGCCGGCAGAGCGGTATCGGGCAGATCAAAGGCAATCGCCAGTTCGGCAATGAACCGCCGTGGCATGTCCGCATCAGCCGCTTTGACCTGTTGCTGGTCCAGGCGCAGCCGGGTCAGATCCTGCCACAAAGCCTTGCCGGAGCGGGACCGGAAGATACTGACCTGCCAGCGCGGCAAAGGCTCCCCCGGATACTGTTTTCCGAAGGATTGCAAAATTACACCTCCCTTGAACTGCGTGGAAGCCAGTTCCCGGGCGAGACGTCTTGCATAAAGCAATTTTTCCGATCCCAGTGCGGCGTTGTTCCATTCCGGTGCACTGGTGTCGTGCGGAACAAAAGTAGGCTCACCTCCCTGGGTGAGAACCAGTTGCTGTGCGGAAAGTTTGGTGTCTGCCAGGCAGCCCTGCGAAGTAACGGTGTCGGTCATCGTTTGTCAATCACTCGTTGATTTGGTCTTTTGTTCGCAGAACCTTTGCGTTGACGATCACGTCCAGACCCTGAAAAATGGAAGCGTCGCCGAGGTAGCTGCCGCGAATCGGGGTGGCTTGCAGCGGATTGCGGGTCGATGCCACGCGAACGTGCAGACCCGCGGCAAGAATGCCGCTGGTGGGATCAAATCCTTTCCAGCCGGCACCGGGAAGGTAGATTTCGGTCCAGGCATGGGTTGCATTAGCCGCGATATCTGCGTCCGCATCGTCCGCGCTGCACAGGTAACCGCTGACGTAGCGTGCCGCCAGACCCATGTGGCGTGCGGCTTCCATGAAGAGCAGGGCGAAATCCCGGCAAGAGCCGGTCTGCAATTGCAGCGTTTGTGCCGGTGGCTGAATACCCGCCTCTTCACGTGCACCGTAACGGAAATTCGCCGCCACCGATTCGTTCAGTGACAGGAGGAAGGGCAGCGTTTCAGCTTTGCCTTTGTCGTCAAGGAATGGACGCAACCAGTCAAGGACAGCGGGCGCGTCGTCAGGATACTGCGGCTGGCGATAGGGCACGAGATCGAGAATATCATCGCCCTGATAGTCAAACGGTAGCGCGTTGGTATAACTTTCCAGCACGAACTCAAACGGATTGATGTTGAACTGCTCCACCGTATAACGGGTATAAATGGTCAAACGGTCTGCCTTCTCCGTGAAATATACCTGTGCAACGGAGTTGAAGAACACGTCGTGCTCCCAGCTTATCCGGTGCGCCGGGTGAATCTCCAGTTTTTCAGACCGGATCTGTAATCCATGGCTTTCGGCCGGCCGCAGCATGAGCCTGTGCCCCGTGAGTTCTACCGGACGCGCGTAGCGGTAGACATTGGTATGTTCGATGAGTAGCAGCATGTGCGCGAAGATAGCCGATCGCGGATCGAAGCGATAGCACATTCGTGAATGCCGCTGGTTCTATTTTCTTTGCAGCATCCGGCATTTCCGGGACATGCTCTTGTGTTGTCAAGGTCACCCGCCGCGGGCAGGGCAGCCGAACCTGGCCGTGGCTCGAGGGGCAGCACGGCGCCTGGACATCAGTGCACGTAGCAGTCGGGGCGGATCAGGAGAAGTAGCGTTTCGGCATTGCGTGCTGGATTTCGTAGATGGAGCCATAGTGCTGGCCGGTAGGTCGAGGCAGTGGCAGGCGCACCGGTACGTCAGTCATTCGGGGGGTGACAATGGCTCGCCCGGCAACGGCACGTGACTCGATTGGTCCAAGAACTTTCTTCATGTCTTCTCCGTGTATGCCCTCCAGAGGCCAGGCATCGGAAGCCATGAATTCATAAAAACAGTTGCGCCGGACACGGGCCGATGTGTTGCGCGCGGCGCCGTGCACGATAAACGCATCGAACACATAGACGGTGCCCGCCCGACCCGTCACGGGGACGGCTTGTTCGAAATCGATTTCGCCGCGATCGGGGTCGAGTGCGCCGACAAACACCCCGTCGCGGTGATGATCCAGCACGCGCCGCGGCCGGTGACTGCCGGGGATGATCAGCGTGGGCCCGTTTTCAAGCCCGACGTCGTCGATCATCAGACCGACGGCCAGCACTGAATCGTTGGTGTGCGGGTAGAAGGCCCAGTCCTGGTGCCACTCCAGAGGTGCGCCGCCATCGGCGGCTTTCGAATTCAATTTTACGTACTGGTGGCGTACGTCAGGCCCGAGAATGCAAGTGAGTACCGCAAGAAGTTTCGGATGCTGCATGAATTTCTCGAAAACGGGATCGACGCGATGAGGTGCCTTGATTCGGCGGATGCGAGGCCGTGCGCTCGTGTGGTCGGGCTCCAGGTCAAAGACGTCGTCGCTACTCGTCAGTTCGCGCGAACGTTCGACCAGCGCATCGGTGACCTCCCGAAAGCGCTGGACTTCGGTCTCGCTTAGCAGTTCCGGCACCACAAAGTAACCCTGATCGCGGTACTGATCGCGGTATGACTTCAGACATTCCTGATCCATATGCTGTTCCATGGTCTGGCCCCTGGTCCGGTTCCCTAAGCGGATGGTGGTACCGAAACGCCGCGCACGCCGTAGTGGTCTATAAGTTTCGCCACCAGTCCCGAAGCCTTTGCCTGCTCAATAAATTCGCGCAGAAACTGTGCACCGATTTCGCGGCCATGCAGGGTGCCGGCAGATTGCTTGACCGAGGTCACCTGACCATCCAGCACGCGCGAGCCCGGTAGTTTTTCTGCATCCATGACCAATCTCGGTTTCAGCCCCGCTAGCACATCGAGGTTTGCCTCGACGAATAGTTGATACGATCCATCGATGCTGCTCGCGCGCTGAAGTTGCGCATGCTCAAGGTGATTGCTGAGATAAAGGTCGTACGCGCTTCGTTCCATGACGGCAACCGTCACATCGTCTCGATCCACATCATCGATCGTCTCGATGCGCGAGCCCTGCGGCACGAGGTAGGTGACCGGAATTTCCAGATAGGGCGCGGTAAAGGCAATTTCGCCGGCCCGCTGCGGTTCGTTCCCCAGAAAAGCCACATCCCATGCATCGGTCTTGCCGGCGTCGGCGAGTTTGCCGGGGGATTCGTAGACGACGAAGGTAGCCGGGACACCGAGTCGCCGAGCCAGTTCACGCCCGAGATCGGGTGCCACGCCGTGTGGGTCGGAGCCCTCAACATAGCGCGATACCAGCAGA
>DATKYN010000085.1:0-10556 GCA_035528435.1 Burkholderiales bacterium | reverse complement strand
TCTGGCGATGGCGTTAAACGTCCGGCAATTCTGCTCACGCATGGCTGGGGAGGGGAGCGGAGCCACCTGAACAATACCTACGCGCCGAAGTTCGCCAATGCCGGCTTTGTGGTGTTGGCGTTTGACTATCGGGGTTGGGCCGACAGCGACAGTCGCCTGGTCATCATCGGCGACCAACCCCGCCCTGATGAAAACGGGGAAGTCACGGTACGCGCCCGTGCGATTCGCGAGGTAGTGGACCCGCATGACCAGGTCCGTGATATCACCAGCGCGCTCGACTACCTTGCCGGTGAACCCGGTGTTGACGTTGATCGAATCGGCATTTGGGGAACCAGCTATTCAGGTGGCCACGTCATCGTTGTCGGCGCACGCGACAAGAGGGTAGCGGCCATTGTCAGTCAGGTCGGTTATCAGGGCGTTGGCTGGACGCCGGAGCGGCGGCGTTTTGCCGACCAGCGCGCGACCGACAAGGCACGTGGTGTCATCGATCCGATCCCGCAAGGTATCGACGTTGTTCCGAACCTGCGCGGCACTCCCGATCTTGCCAAGATGGCCGACTACCGCCCGATCGACTCTGCGCAAGACGTGCGCGTGCCAACGCTGGTGATCGACGTGACCGGAGAAGATTTATTTGACCGAATGAAAAACGGTCATGCCGTATACGAGATCCTCCAGAACAACGTGCAAGCCGAGTACAGAACGTTCCCCGGCAAACACTACGGCATCTACAACCAGCACTACCCTGCGGCATCTTCGCTGGCGCTCGACTGGTTCCGGCGCTACTTGATGCAGCAGTAGCGATGTTCGTCCGGACCGGTCAATCCATCACCTCTGTCTTGTCAAGGCTGCATCGCGCGACGAAGCTGTCTGTGTCACTGCGAAATTCTAAAACTTGCTCCGTTTTCGCCCGCCGATAGCGCTTTGGCGCGTGACAGCGTGGGTAGGGTGGACGCTGCGAATTGGCAGAACAAGCGCCTGAAAGTAAGCGAGCCGGAATATCCGGCTCGCGTGTCGAGGCGCTCATCCGTGTTGAAAGTGCTCGGCTCAGTTCGTGCCTCGCAGTGTCGCGTTCGTTTCAGCGGTTCCAGGTGGCGTAGCCGCTGGAGGTGCCGTCAGACCAGTTCACCTGCGTGACGCCGGCAAACCTGTTTTTGCCGGAAATGCCGTTGTACTTGCCGGTGCCGCCCGTGTACTCGAAAGTGCCAGGGCCGGGCGAGCCTAGCTTCGCTGACACATTCGCTTCTTCCCAGCGCAAATAGGCCTGGTCACCATCCAGATCGGTAACGATGCAGTAACCACCCCCGTTCGCCTTATCCTTGTTGAAATCAAGTTCGAACCAGGCCGGGCATTTCACGCCCGCGAGGTGAAACAGACCGCCTTTGCCCTCGTCGCTGAAGAAGGTGCCGCTGAACTCGCCCACCCAGTAGAAATGGCCCTCTTCGATCTGGTGCGCTTTGCCAACGCCGAACCAGCCGAAGTATCCGGTAGCTTTCCAGTTTTGCGCGGAAGCTGACGGCGCAACTATGGCGAGAGCGGTGGCAACAAATGCCGCCACGCTTAAACGCACGAAAAATCCACTTGATGATATTGACATTACCAGGCATCTCCCATTTTTATTGATTGGCCCGGAGCCAGGCAGTGATGTTTCACCTGGCCCGGTTGCACGCAATGGTTGTGATGCAGGCATCGCATGCTGTCAGTAATTAGACTGAAACATGGCTTACCGATAGCTTACGAATAGGTTTTGAATTTCCATTAACTTGGTTGGCGAGCAAAGGCATTGTGGCGATGCTGCAGTGCGGTATGTGAATTTCGCACATTACGCGTGTGCGGTGACCAACGTTTTATGGGTCATGACGGACACATAATGAATGTGCGCTCAAGAACATTCGGAGGTCGGTATGACGAGGGGTAACGGCAGCAAGGCAGTTTCTGATGGAGCGAAGTCTGCGGGCCGTGCTAACGGCACGAAGATACCGGTTCATCGATTCCCGACTGGCAACGGCAGCGTGAAAACATTTGAAGCATCGCGCAACGGCGGCGGAAATCGGCCCGGCGTTGAAATGAACGCGGTGCTCGGGATGATTCATCACGCCTATCTCAGATTGCTTGCCGGCCATTCATTCGATGCGCAACGAACCCTCGAACGCGTTTTGGCTTCGCAAGACGTGGCTACATTAGGTGGGGCCGTGTTGAACACGGCCCGATTGATACAGGGCATGAAGCCGCCCGGTAATGCCGCTTCCTTCGACGGCGAGCGAAAGCGGTGGCTGGGCTGCCCGGGACCAGCCAGGGTAATCGTCCGTACCCTGGGAAAGTTCGAAGTGACTGTGGACGGGAAGAATCCGGGCTCCCGGCGCAAGCCACCTTACCGTCCGCTCGGCATGCTGAAAGTGCTGATTGCGAATGGCGGTTGTGCGGTCAGCGAAGGTGCCGTCGTTGACGCATTGTGGCCGGATCTCGATGGTGATCATGCGCACGATGCACGACAGGTCGCGCTGCATCGGTTACGCAAGCTTCTGGGTTCGACCGATGCTATTGCAGTCAGTAACGGCCGGATGTTTATTGACGATGACCAGGTATGGGTGGATTCGCTGGCACTCGAAACGCTGACCCGTGCTTCGGTGCCGGGGGGCAGCCGGGAAAAAGCGGAAATCGCACTCGATCTTTACCAGGGAGTCTTTCTGCCGCAGGAGATCGATGCTCCGTGGACGTCACGCCTGCGCGAGTGCTTGCGCGCGAAGTTCGTGAATGTCGTTGCCAAAGCCGCAGTGGAGCTGGAATCGAAAGGGCAGTTTTCCGAAGCGGCTTCGTTATTTGAGAGAGGTCTCGCTATCGACGACCTTGACAAAGTACTGCATACAGGCCTTGTTCGCTGTTTGAAGCAAACCTCGCCGCCGGGAGTTAATCAAACGAAATCGTGAAGAACAGATCGACCGCATCGGTATCGCCGCTTTCCGTGCGCACTGACCAGCGACGCGTAAGCTGGTAACTGACACGCAAGGTGTTGCTTGCCGCCCTTACACCGAATTCCTGCGTCACGTAGATCTTGTCCGAGATCTGCTTGCCGACGGCCACCACGCCGCCTTCCGAATCACCCGTGCCCGGCATGAAGGTGATTTCGTCGAGTCCGACTGAGCGCGCCAGCTGCGCCTGTAGCGGACTTGTGCCCAGACCGGCAGCCAGCGCGACAGCGGAACTCTGCAGTGTCTTTCCATCCTGCGTGTTGCCGGATTCGGCCGGACGTCCAAGTACCAGCCACGCAAGTTTGTCGGGATCCGGCACCTCGGGATCGGAAACCAGACGCACACGCGGATCGCGTGCCGTGCCGGTGACTTCCACCCCGGCCTCGACCGTCTGGTTCTTGCGCATGGCGCGTATGTTGATGCCCGGATTACTTACCGGCCCGGCAAAGTAAAGCGCACCCTCATCAATTTGCAAACGTCGCCCGTAAGCTTCGAACGTGCCGGTGGCAACGCGAATCTCTCCGTCGGCCGACAATGGCTTGTCAGCTGCACTTGTCAGCTGAATCTGGCCTTCCAGCCTTGCGTCGAGACCACGGCCGACGATGGTGAAATCGGGTCCGAGACCAAGCTTCAGATCAAGCCTGGTCCGTTTCGTATCACTGGCAAGTTGCGACCGCGTTTCCTGGCCGGATATCACGACGTCATCGCCCAGTGAGGGCAGTGTGCGGTTGCGTAGCTCGACGCGTCCCTGGTCGGCCGTCAACGCCCCGATAAGGGAAAAGCCTTCGTCCTTGTAATCGAGCTGACCCGCACCGCTAACAGTCAATCTCAAGTCCGGGTGCTGAATGATCGCGAGCTGGTCCGTCGTCCAGCGAAGATCCATCAGAGGTGCGCCTTTGCGCGTCGAGAACCGTCCGCTTGCAGTCAGCTCTCCGTCCCCGCCTTTGAGGCTCAATTGCGTCAGCGTCAATGCGTCGTCGTCGAACTTGGCGCGCAGCACGCCTTCGCCAAAAAACACTCCGTTGGCGACGTCTTCGATCTTGATGTCATCGCCTTCGACGCTTCCGCTCAGTTGCGGTTGGGAAACGGTGCCACCACCTTTGATTGTCATTTTGAGGCTGCCGTCAGCGGTCACAGCGCGGCTGGCCAGCGCGGCGATCGGGCGTATTGAACGCATCTGCATTTCGCCCTGTAGAGCCAGCGGTGCGTTGCCGCTTATCCCCAGTTTTGCGCCGCGCTTTTCCAGGCGTGTCTGCGCCGAGCCGCTTGCATCAATCTGGGTGCTACGCAGGATCGCTTCGGCCGTGAGCTGGTTGGCGGCCGCGCGCAGCGTCACGCGAAGCTCTTCGAGTTCGAGGGCAAGTGGTTCCTCGCCCGGAATGACAATGTCTCCGTCGGTGCGTGCGAGTTCGATGAAACCGTCGACTGTATCTTTGGCTTCGATCTCCCAGCGCCCGCCAAGTACAAGAGTTGAATCGATCGCCGGCGGTTTTTCCATCAGCGCGAGGACACGCGCCGCGCGTACGCCCTTGATCGTGCCCGTTGCTCGAAGACCGTCATTGCCGAAGCGGGTTTCTCCGAGCTCGAGTTCAGCAATGCTGAACGTCACGGCGGTAGCGCCAAGGTGCACGTGGTCTGGCGCCAGCTCGAGCGATGCTGCGCGAGTCATCCGGAACGGATAGTCGCCTTTCGAATTCTCGAGCTGTACCAGCGTGCCCGACCAAACTCGCCGCGACCAGTCCCAGGCGCCGTCAAGCCGGCTCACCAGAAGAATGTCCGGCGCGGCAACGGAAAGATTGACGACATGCGAACCTGATGTCCCATCAACCGTTGCCTCGATGCTATCGATCGCGAGGTCGCCACGCCCGGGCTGGCGCAAGAGTGCTTGCACTCTTATGGCTGGATCGTCTGTCTGTGTCAGCGCAATATCGGCTTGTGCCTCATCGACGTGAAAGTCCCCGTACACGAGTTTATGTGCCTGCAGTTTGGCTGTGATCGAAGGTCGCGTACGTGTGCCACCCACCGTTCCCGATAACTGCAGTTGCCCGTTCGCTGTCTTTTCAAGCCGATCCAGACGCGGTGCGTCGAGGCTGAAATCGAGCGTGTCTCCGGCGTTTCCAAAGCTTCCCTTCAGTGTGAGCTTGTTACCGCCATAATCAATTCGCATATCAGCATCCTGCACATGCGAGCGGGTTACCCGCGCTGTGCCGCCGCCGGAGAGTGCGATGGCCTTGAGCTGGCTCCGTGCAACCCGAAACTGCAATGTGGCGTTCCAGTCGGGGCGAAGCTCGCCTTGTGCACGCAACGTGCCGTTGAGTTTTGCTTGTGGGAAATCGCCAAACCGTGCCGGGTCGAAATCCTCGACTGTGCCGTTAACCGTATAGCCAAACGTCTCGTCGCGTCGAATCGAACCGCTGGCAAGCAGTCGCGCACCGCCGGCTCGCGCCGTTACGCGGTCGAACTTGATAATTTCTGCACTCACTTCGGCGCTACCTTCGATCTGCATGTCTTTCTGACGCAGGTCGACCGCGACCATTTGCCGGCCGTCGCCATGATCGACGCGGATCGACCCGTTCAGCCGGGTTTTTCGCAGGTCGCCGTGCGCGGCGCGCAGATCGAGATCGCGCACGTCAACTGCCAGAGCGATACGGTCTTCCATGAGTTGCGCGTTGCCGCTGGCGTAGCCGGCCGCGCCGAGATCGACGCGCAGGTCCGACAGTCGCAGCGAAGATGTGTCGAGCGCAAAATCCGCGTCGGCAACTTGTACCGGCAGCCGTTGTTGATCCACCCGGCCGGGATCGGCGTTTTCGACGTGCAGGTGACCGGTCAGCGACAAACCATCGGCCAGTTGTGACGTCATGGTTGCCGTCACCGTTGCCGACACCACCGTCTGCGGCAACCGCGGGTCGAAGGCCGCAGCGTCGATGTTCGATGCGTTGGCGCTGAGTGATTGAAGCGGTTGATCGGAGAAAGGTGCCAGTGCCAGTTCGCCGTTCACCTGCACGGGTCCCGCCAGCGCCGTAATCACGGCATCGATTTGTTGCAACTCTCCCGAAAGACCGATATCTGCGGAGACCGGCCAGCCTTCAATGCGATCGCTTGATACGGACAGCGTTGCGGCCAATGACAGCGGCGGCGAAGCGCCTATTGTTACTTTACCTGCGGCGCGGCCCCACGGGCTGGTGAGACTTCGCAATTCAAGCCGGTGCGTTTGTGCGTCGCCCTGGTAGGTGGCGTCGATGGTGTTGAGCACGATCCTGGATTCTTCGCTGGCACCTGTTTCATTTACATCAAGTTCGTTAGTGCCTGATTCAGTATTTTCGTTTTCGAGCGTGACGACGAGAGTGGAAATCGTCAGCGAGGCAACATCGATGGCAATGGGCAGGGCGAGGCTTTGCGGAGGCTGCAGCGGTGTCGGTTTCTCTGTTTGCGGCGCACCCGGCTTCGATGTATAGGCCAGTTCGTCCAGATGAAAGCCGGTGACATCCAGGTGGCGGTTGGTGAGACGCCATGGCGACCACGTGAGTGCCATATTGCGTGCTTCGATCCGGTACTGTGCGTTTTCACAAACGAGAAACTGCACGCTCACCGGTTTCATGAAGGCGCCACGGATTCCCTGCACCGTCAGTGAGCAGGGCAAGGTCACGGCGATTCGCTCTACGCCCCAGCGCAGCGCCGTTTCGCTGCGGCTGGCCCAGTAAAGCGCGGCGGTAGCGAGCAAAGCCATCATGACGATGCCTGCCAGCGGCCATAGAACCCATCGGCGAATCGTCATCGGAACATGAAGCCCGCGGTGAAATGGACGCGATATTCATCTACGTCTTCGCCGTAAGCGACATCGAAGTTCAACGCGCCAATCGGGCCGTACCAACGCACGCCGACGCCATACCCCGTGGCTACCTCGAAGTCGGAAGTTTCGTCAACGGCGTTGCCTGCGTCATAGAAGACGGCGGCACCCCATTGCGGCCTGATCCATTGCACGTACTCGATACTGCCGACCAGCAGGTAGCGGCCACCGACAATCGAACCGCCTTGCTCAACACCGAGACTTTCATACTCATAGCCTCGCACCGAGTTGTCACCGCCGGTGCGGAACAGATACTCCGAAGGAATGCCTGCCCGGCTGTCAGCAATCACGGTTCCGGATTCGAGGCGCAACAAGACGGTGCCGAAATCCCTTATCGGCAAAAAGTAAGAGCCTTTCGCAACGATCCGCCCGAAGTTCGCATCGGAAAAAACCGCGTCGCTGGCACCGCCAACCTGAAGCGTCAGAAAATGTCCCGAGCGCGGTGTCAGAAAATTGTCCAGCTTGTTCCAGCTCCAGATCTGGGCAAGATAAAGAGCCTGCACATTGTCTTCGGATCCGTCGACAAGCACGCGATTCTCAGTGATCAACTGCAACGCTTGCTGCGATTCGTACTCTTCGATGAGGTAGGTGTGAAGGCCGGTCACGCTCCAGTCGGTGGTTTGCAATCCTTGAATGTCTTCGCGCTTGAAACTTGCCGCGGCGCCGTAATTCCACCCGCTGGCCTTGCGCGGAAAGGCCAGACCACCGAGCACCTCCTGGCGCAAGCGATCGACTTCGGCTCTGGCGTTCAGTTTGAGTGCGCGATCGAAAGCGTTTTGATCGGTGTAGCCGACAATGCCGCGCAAGCCGCGGTCGGTGCTGAAGCCAACGCCCAGTTCGACCTTGCGCGACTGGCTTTCAACCAGATTGACGATAATGGGTGTCGCGTTTGCATTTGCGGGGTCATTGGCAGCGAATACAACGGCACTGGCAAAGCGCCCGCTAGCGAGCAAGCGCTTCTGGAATTTTCGAAGTTGCTCTTCGTCATACGGGTCCCCGGGCCTGATCGGGCTGAGGTTGCGCACCATCTCTTCACGATAACGCTGCAGACCGCTGGCTTGCACCTCCCCAAAAGTGAACGGCGGTCCGCTGTCGATTTCAACCATCAGGCGCGCTTCGTGCGCGACAGGATCGATGTCCGCCCGGCTGCTCGTGACGCGGGCCGCAGCATAGCGCCTGCGGTGCAGGCTGTGTGCCGGGCCTTCCTTGCTGGTGTTCCAGTCGCTTTGCCGGAACACGGCACCTTCGTTGAGGGTGAACGCTTCGCGCGCGCTGCGTAAACGTTGTTCCCGTTCGGGGTCATTGTCGATTGCGCCATTGATCCGGAAGTCGACCGATACCACCAGCGTCGGTTCTCCCGGTTCAATCTGCAACACAACGACCCAGCCTGCCTCGCCGCGCTCGAGACGCGCTTTTACGGCAGGAGAAAAGTAACCTTCGGTTGTGAGCAGGCTGCGGGCCTGGTCCGGCGCCGTTTTGACGAGTTGCCGTAATTGTTCCTCGCTCACGTTCTCCCGGCCAGCCCAACTGGTGATGTCGAGGTTGTCCTGAAGTACACCTTCAAGCGGCTGCGGCGCTTCGATCCGGACGCTGAACGGTTCCGCGACAGCCGGCACTGGCAGCATCATCAGGGCAATAAAGCCGGCGAGCGCCACACGGACGATCCGGCTTCGAGAGTCTGTCATGTTCGGCGTAACGAAAGGTATGGGTCAGGATTGCATTATCGAACAAAGCGTGGCTTCTCATGCGCTCGACACAAGGGCGCAGCGCGCGTACCTTGCCAACCGGAGTCAGGCTGCGAACTTGCGAATCAGATTTCCCGGCTTGCCACAAGTGGTAACCGGGCCGCTTTCATCGACCACGCGAACGCCATTGACCCAGACGCCAAGCACGCCAGCAGGCGGTATATCCACCCGGCTCGCGCCGGCGGGCAGATCCGATACGCGTGTTTTTTCACCGCGTCCCACCTTGTTCGCGTCGAACATCATCATATCGGCGTGTGCACCGGGAACGAGGCGTCCCCGGTCCGGAATCCGATAGGCGTCGGCTAGCCGGCTGGTCAGCATTTGCACGGCTTGTTCGAGCGTCAGGTCGCCGCGCTCTCGCACCCAATGGCCCAGCAGGTGCAGACCGAATCCGGCGTCACACAGGAACGACAGGTGTGCACCGGCATCGCCAAGGCCGAGCGCGGAATGCGGATCAACCAGCAGATCCCGCACACGATCATCGTCGATATTGAACAACTTGCAATCGAAGGTCGTGTTCATACCACCCGCGAGTGCATGATCGAGCAGCCAGTCGAACGGGTCCTGACCGGCGTCCTTTGCCAGATCGGGGACCAGTTTTCCGACCAGCGTGTCGAATTTCGGGTCGGCTACTTCCTGCACCCGCATCTGCCGGAAGGAATGATAGGAAAAACGCACCGGCACACTGGTGGTCAGTGCCTCCGCCTTGACCGCGTCGCGAAACGACTGATCCGCAAACAGCTCAAGGTAGCGTGGCGTGCCGATCGACTCCATCGCCGGGCGCCACGAAATCAATGCGTGCAGCGGGTAGGGCAGCGCCAGGGAAAACTCCATCCCCAGCGGGTAGCTGGCTACTTGCCCCCACAGTTCACGTCCGCGCTTGCGGGCCGCGGCAATTTCACCGAACTCACGAACGACGCGTTCCGGGTCGTTGGGGTCGCTGAACATCGCGCAGATCATGACCGGGCGCCCGTTGCGCCCGGCGATTTCTTCCAGCCACGGCACCGAACTCGTCATGCCTTTGGTGAGCATGAACACGCCTTTGTCTTTTTCTCCCAGGGTGCCGGTGAGTGTCATCATTTCGTGCTCGTCGGCAAAGCGCGACGGCATCGGAATGCCATCGACGCCGTTGTGTTGTTCCAGCGTCGAGGTGGCGAAACCGATCGCTCCGGCATCGAGTGCTTCGAGAACGATTTTCTGCATCTGCGAAACTTCCTCGGCGGTGGCGGCACGTTTCATCGCGTCCTTGCCCATCACATTGACGCGCACCGACGAGTGTCCGCAAAACGAGGCGACGTTGGGCACCATGCCCTTGCGCTCCAGCGAGTCGAGATACTCGGGGTAGGACTCGAAGTCCCAGTCAATGCCTGCCTGGAGAGCCTCGATCGGCATGCCTTCCACGTACGCCAGATTGCGCGCATTCAGCTCTCGGTGTTCCGGTTTGCACGGCGCGATGGTGAATCCGCAGTTTCCGATAACTACGGTGGTTACGCCGTTGGCGGGTGACGGTGTGGCGAACGCATCCCATGTGAGCTGGGCGTCGTAATGCGTATGTAAGTCGATAATCCCCGGGGCGAGGACCTGGCCCTGCGCGTCGATGCGCTCGCGCGCCGCACCCAGATCCTTGCCGAGCGCCGTAATGCGCCCGTCAGTGACCGCGACACCGCCTGCCTGCGCCGGGCCGCCCAGTCCGTCGATGACTTGTGCGTTTTCAATCACGAGGTCGTGCATGTGTTTTCTCCGGGGTCATCCTGCCATGATGCGGCAATTTATAGCCGGGCTGGCGAATAGTCCAGTGCAACCCGGCCTGACTTTGACAGACCGACTGGATCTGACCTTCTAACCCGGCGAATCCGGGTCTTGCCGCTAGTCAGGCCGGCGTTCAAACCGCAAGCGGGTACAGTTGGCTCAGGCGCGAGCGCTCGGGCGCGCAGTCACTGACGCGAACCAGTGCGACAGATGCGTTTGCTCTTCCGGGATGCGCACCTTGCACGCCTT
>DATKYN010000084.1:0-15164 GCA_035528435.1 Burkholderiales bacterium | reverse complement strand
ATTGCCCGCGCCAAACAGGAAGGCAAGACTGGCATCGTTCTCGGTTTCCAGAACGTCTCTGCGTTCGAGGATCAGATCGGTTACGTGAGCTTGTTCAGGGAACTGGGCGTCGGTATCGCGCAGTTGGCCTACAACACGCAAAACCAGGTGGGCAGCGGGTGCTACGAATCGACGGACTCTGGGCTGTCTGATTTCGGCAGGGAGATCGTTGCGGAAATGAACCGGGTGGGAATGCTCTGCGACTTGTCCCATGTCGGCGCCACGACCTCGCGGGATGCGATTCTCGCCTCCACCAAGCCGGTGTGTTACTCGCACTGTCTGCCGGCCGGCTTGAAAGCCCATCCACGCAACAAGTCTGACGAGGAGCTGCGGTTCATCGCTGAACGAGGGGGGTTCGTTGGCGTGACGATGTTTCCGCCGTTTCTTGCCAAGGGAGTCAATTCAACGGTGGACGACTACATTGCTGCCATTGACTACGTCGTCAATCTGGTTGGAGAGGATGGCGTTGGCATCGGCACCGACTTCACGCAGGGCCATTCCCGTGCCTTTTTCGACTGGATTACCCATGACAAGGGCAACGCCCGCAAACTCACTGAATTCGGCGAGATCGTCAATCCGAAGGGCATTGGCACGATCGGGGAATTTCCCAACCTGACCACGGCCATGGAACGGGCTGGCTGGTCCGAGCCAAAGATTCGCAAGATCATGGGAGAGAACTGGGTGCGTCTGCTGGGCGAAGTCTGGGGCTCGAGCTGAAGATCAGAGCCAGCGCTGAACTCTGGCGCCTGGCGTATTGAACGTCGCGCAGGAGGCAGATGTTCTTTGACTGAGCAAACACGGATAGCCGCAGGTTTTCATCAGGAACTCACGCAATAGATTGTGCGCCAGCACTCGATAGAGTGCTGCTTGAAGAAAAACAGCAATTGCGTTTCGTGTGCTTAAGCCCGGTAAAAATGCGATAGTTTCGCTGTTTAGCGAGGACAGTGGGTATGGACAATACACAGAAATTTCCCGACAGCGCGGACGTGGTGATCGTCGGCGTCGGTGGCATCGTTGGCGCATCGCTTGCGCACTTTCTCGCTGAGTTTGGCGCTCGCGATATCGTCGGTATAGAGCAGGCGAGTGTGATCCCCTCTGACATGGCTTCTACCAGCCATGCGTCCGATTTCATCTTCAACACCACGCACAACAAACTGAATAACTGGACAACCGGGTTCAGCCGCAGGTTCTACGATGACAACGGTTTTTTCACCAGGCGCGGCGGTATGGAGATTTGCCGGGTGGATGATGACGTGCTTTGGGAAGAACTCAAGCGCAAGGTCGGTTCCGGCAAGGCGTTTGGCACCAATGTCAGTTTGATCTCGCCGAAGGAAGCCAAAGAGAAATTTCCGCTGCTCGACGAAGCGTCGATCCGCGGTGCGATGTGGGACCCCGACGCTGGCCTTGTAACGCCGCGTTCGCAGGACGTCGTGCATTACATGGTGGAGCGTGCAAAAACAAACGGCGTGCTGCGCACCTTTACCAATACTGCGGCGACCGGTTTCGAGATCGCCAACGGGCGGCTCACCGGGGTGCATACCTCGCGCGGCACCATCCGCGCGCCACTGGTCGTCGTCGCGTGCGGAATCTGGGGACCTTTGCTGGGGGAAATGGCCGGCGTCGGCGTGCCGCTGTGGCCGATTGAACATCCACTGCTTTTCTTCGGGCCGCTCGAAAGCATTCAGGGCACAGATCAGTATCTGGTGTACCCACTGATGCGTGACATGGGTAACTCGGCATACGTGCGCGACACCGGTCGATCCGAGGGCGGCATGCTCGAGTGGGGTTACTACGAGCCGCGCGAACCGCGTCTGGTAGACGCCAGCGACATTGGCAATCCGGGCAAGACCAGGGTTTCCGCCTCGATGCGCCACCTCGAGCTCGAACAGGTTATCGATGCATTGAGTCGCGCCAGCGACACTGTGCCACTGTTCGAGGAACTGGGCTGGGATGAGCGAAGCTCCTTTAACGGGCTGCTGTCCGTGACCAGTGACGGCGGCTCGCTCATCGGCGAGACTCCGGAGGTGCGCGGGCTCTGGCTGTGTGAGGCTGCCTGGGTGAAGGACGGGCCCGGTGTCGGGCGCTTGTGCGCCGAGTGGATGATGCGGGGAACGACGCCTGTCGACATGCACACTGCGGACATTGCGCGTTTTTATCCGGCCCAGAAAAATCGCGAGTACGTGCGCGGGCGCTGCTTCGAGAACGCCCAGACGATCTACTATCCACCGGTCCATCCACGCGAGCCCTATCTCAGCGGGCGCGATCTGTTCCACAGTCCGTTCTACGCTCGCGAAAAAGAGCTGGGAGGCTACTTTGATAACGAAGTGGCCGGCTGGGAGCGTGCCTACGCTTACGCCTCGAACGAGAAGAAACTCAGCCGTTACCTGGCCAGGGTTCCGGTACGGGAGAACGAGTGGGATCGGCGTCATGTTCCTTACGAGACAGCCAACGCCGAGCACCTGGCGATGAGTGACGACGTTGGCATGATCAACCTCTCTCACTTCGCTGTTTTTGACGTGCGAGGGCCAGACGCCGGGCGATTGCTCGAGATGTTGTCTGTTGCCCAGGTTGGCGGTGGCAAACCGGCTGGTTCGGTTGTCTATACAAACTTTCTTGATCACCAGGGCGGTGTGCATGCAGACCTCGTCGTCTGTCGCCTAGCAGACAACCACTATCGCGTCATCACCGGAGGCGCGGACGGCAACCGCGACTGGGTAACGGTTCGCAACCATCGCGACGATCACGGACTGAATGCAGACATCACCATTCGAACGCACGACCTGGCAACACTGGGTGTGTGGGGTCCCCGGGCGCGCACCGTACTTGGCAACTTTGTTGACCCCAACAGCCTCGCCAACGAAGCGTTTCCGTTCGCCACCGCGCAAGCTCTGTCGCTTGTGCTGCCTGACGGCTTGCGCATCGATGTGTGGGCGGCGCGTATTTCCTACGTTGGTGAGCTTGGCTGGGAGCTTTACCTCGACAACGATCCTGCTATCGCACTGCCGCTCTACGATGCCTTGCTCGATGCCGGCGTCGTGCCGGTGGGAATCGAGACATACGCATCGAGCCGTCGGCTGGAGAAGTGCTTTCGACTCCAGGGCGCTGATCTGGAGACCGGGTGGAGTGCCTATGAGTCCGGGGTTGCGCGGGCAAAAGTGAAGTCAGCCGATTTTGTGGGCAAGGAAGCTTATCTGGCCGCTCGTGCGCAACAACCCGTGGCGATGCTGTGCACCATGACGCTCGACACCTTGTCGATTCAAGGTGGCACACCGCGCTACCCGGTTGGGACCTGGCCGATCCTCGATCCGGCCAGCAGGGAAGTTCTTGTTGACGGGAAAGGCCGGCATTCGTACAGCACCAGCACGTCCTTCTGCCCGTCGCTTGGCGAGCACGTTGTAATGGGCTATCTCCCGTTCGAACGGGCCAGGGTGGGTGAGAAACTGATGCTCGAATACTTTGATGAAGGCGGTGACGGCCATTACCCGATGACGGTGCGCATTGTCGGGCGCGGCGCACTGTTTGATCCGGACAATCTGCGTGTGCGCGGATAGCGGCGCACGTGGTTCGTTGCGCCACGCGACCAGTGGGGCGCACGGTTGCACGACAACCTTGAGGTGAATTGTGGAAGCAGACAAACAGGCGATGGCATTCGAAGCAATCAGATCTTCACTGGAGATCAACCGCGAGGGACGATTGCTCTTGAAGGGCCAGGAAATGGTGCTCCTGCCGCGCCATTTCTTTCGCTACATTCTTCGCGAGGTGAACGGAGGCGTTGACGAGGCCTCCTTCGAGGACATCTTTTACAAGGTGGGTTTTGACGGGGCGTTCACGTTCTGTACGCGATATCAAGCGATCCAGAAGTGTTCGCCTCAAGAGGCTGTCGAGGCGTACCTTGCCGAGATGAGCGTGCGGGGCTGGGGTGCTTTTGGAATCGAATCCTTCATCCCCGACGAAGGCATTCTGGATGTCGTGCTCACCGGCTCGGCGTTGATACCCGAAGGCGATCTGCCTTCCGGGCACGTAATCTGGAAAGGCGCCATGGCGGGTGCCGTGCAGTCGCTTCCAAACATGTCAGAGAGCACAACGCTTACCGCGACCATGGAAGAAACGGCTAATGGGTGCAGGATTACCGTCCGACCTCAATAGGAAGCTGCGCTTTTCCCCGTTGGTAGCGTCATTTTGTGCAGCCGGTCTGTGCGCCCGCAATTCGACATTCCCCGAGTCCGGCGCAGGGTGTTGGCGAAGTCGCTGCATTATTGGTGCAAGGCATGCGAAGATGCCAGATTCGGTATGACAGTCGCCTACATTACGGGCGATGAAACCTTGCAGGCCGTTCCCGCTGTCGTTGGGGTGCAATACTCAACGGTGAGTCGGGTGGTTAGTGGGGCATGATGCGTTATCGTGGGACTTGCGCCCTTTTCTGCATCGCTTGTGCTTTCTCCCGGATAGTACCGTTTCGTCACCCGGCGCCCGCGGACTTTTCGAACGCCGGTGACGCGCTGCTTTGATACAGATTACGGGTTGCAGTGCGAGCTTGTGAATTGTTGTGACAGGCGCAAAACCTGAGTGTCAACGAAGCTCTCTGACATTTTGACACTACACGTGATGCGCCACTTTGCAGAGAGCAGCCCAATGGAGAATACCGTGCGTGTCTACCTGCGCAATCTGCAGATTCAGGAAGCGATTTACGCGTCGAGCGCGAAGGGTCGGCGTATCGTAATCGATGAGAGCGTGCTCGATGTGGCGGCCTGACATCGCGTAGTGAGCACCAGGAGGGAAGCTCGGTTTGTTCCCTGTTGCGAAAATGTAATTCGCATGCGCGGGTTTGCGAATTTGATGTTGATTGGACCGGGGATCGACGCTTTTCGCGTGGATTCGATACAGTAAGTTTCAGGGGATATGGGAGAGAACAAAGATGAGCGATAAGCCTGTGGTTGGTTTCATTGGTGTTGGTCTGATGGGAAAAGGCATGGCGAAAAACGCCGTGGAGAAGGGCTTTCCGGTAACCGTGGTGGCGCACCGCAAGCGCGATGCGGTGGAGGATCTGATCAAACGTGGTGCGACCGAAGCCGCTAGCGCGAAGGCGCTGGCAGAAAAGGCCGACGTAATCGTGCTGTGCGTAACCGGCGCACCCCAGGTCGAGGAGGCACTGCGAAAACCCGACGGCATCCTTGCCGGCGCCCGAAAAGGGCTGACGATCATCGACTGCTCGACGTCCGAACCGGATGTGACGGAACGTTTGAACAAGGAACTTGTCGAGCGCGGCATCACCTTCATCGATGCGCCATTGTCGCGCACGCCTGCACATGCATGGGAAGGCGAACTGACTACCTTTGTTGGTGGACCGGACGACCTGGTGAAAAAATGGCATCCACTGCTGTCGACTTGGGCGAGCGTAGTCCTTCCCACCGGTGGCCCGGTCGGTTCTGCGCACGCACTCAAGTTGGTCAACAATCTGATGAGCATTGGCTATGCGGCCCTCTGGTCAGAGTGCTACGCGATGATGGGCAAGATTGGTCTGAAACCGAAGGTGCTGCGAGAGTTGATTGAAAATACCGGGATGAACTGTGGCAATTTTCAGAATTTCTCGAAATACATCTGTGACGGTGATCCGAATGCGCACCAGTTTTCGCTCTCGAATTGCCTGAAGGACATGACCTACTACAACAGGCTGGCAAGCAAACACAACACCGCGACATTGATGTCCGCCGGTGCGCTGGAGACGCTGAAGCTCGGAATCAACATGGGTTTTGGCGAGCGCAACATTCCCGAGACAGTCGATATTGTGCAGCGGCTTAACGGGCAGAAAGAGGGGCCGGCAGCGGGCAATTAGCGGAACCTCGGCGCCACGCGCAAACATCAGAAGAGCATCAGTAACAACAGTCACTACAACTGGCGGGCGTTCACTCTGACGCCATGTTTCCATGTGACGCCATGCTCCCATGCACGGTGCGTGTGGTCTGATTTCGCGCGCTGGCCGAAGACAGAGCTCTTGCGAGCGCCGAGTTTGCAAGAGCAATAATGTTGCGCTTGATTTACTTTCGCGAGATCTCGGCAATTCGGTCCGCGAAGTTCACCTGGCTGTTGTCCTCGGGCGCATAGCCGATCACGCTGCGGGCGTTGGCGATACTCCAGAAGTTGTGTGTATTGCCGCTTACACCGTAGAAAATCTGGAAAGGTATTCCTCGCTCGTCATCGATGTCTGGCGTATCGAGACTCTTGACGAACAACTGGACCTGGTCGCGCTGGCTCAGATAGGCGCCGAGACCGCGATGCATTGTCTTGATGTCACCCGGTGCCACGTCGTCCAGGTCGGCATTATCCCGTGGGCCGCCGATACGTAACTGCACCACCTCGAGCTTGCGCCCGCCGACTTGTCCAGTGGCGAAGACAAAACCAAGAGACTCGTAGGCGATCTTGGCCCAGCCGTAGAAATTGTCGGACTTCGGTGGCATGTCGGGTGTGACACAGTCCCACTGGTCGGCCCAGATCAGGCGCTCGTAGTAATCGGCGGCGTGGTTGGAGCTCGCAACGACCACTCTCTTGACGTTTTCCTCGATTGCGGTCTGATAGACGTTGTAGGCCATGGCGACGTTGGCGTGCTCGGCCTCAAACTTTGGCTGGCTGTTGTCGGACCATGTCGTCGCGTCCAGTCCTTTGGCACTCACAAAAGCGCTGTGAATGACGGCGTCGGCGCCCTTGAAGTGTTCGCGATACAAATCCCGGTCCGGCTGCGTCAGGTCGCAGACACGGATGCCCGGAATCTTCTTTCCGTCGGAGGTCGAGTCGCGGTTGTCGAGCGCTACAAGCTCGTAGCGTTCCGAAAGTTCCGCCCACATGCGCTGAATGATGTATCCGCTGGCACCGGTTATCACAACCCGCTTTTTCGTCATTGGTTTCCCCTGCTGGTTCGTCGACAGAAACAATCTGGAACCGACGAGTATAGGACGTAAAGAGAAGTGGATGAATGGAGTCAGCGTGGACTTTCCGATGGCGCACGTCTAATAGCGGCGTACCGGAAACAAATGGGGCGGGAGTGAAGTTCCCGCGGTTTGGTGTCGCATCTTCACATCAGGTGCAGGTCCTGCAGGGGGCGCACATCAGCGCACATCAGCGGCAGATCTTGAAATGTAGCAGCCAGGACGTGTTTGTCATTCCTCGGTACGTGGCCTTCCCGCGTAACTCGGATTGAGCGAGAAGACAAAAAGGCCTCGCATGCGTGCAAGCCTTTCTTCGATCTGGCGCGCCCGGCAGGTGTCTGAAAATGCAGTTCAGGTTCGACGCTGCAGGAACTCGGCAAGCACCTGTGCGCAGGCATTGCCATGCGAAAACGGCAGGCCATGACGCGAGTGCGCGAACACCTGAATTTCCGAGTCTGCAATGGCGTCGTGCATCTGATGCATGACGATCGCCGGAATAAATGGACTGTTATCCGGTGAAAGCAGCAGCACAGGCATGCGAATATTTTTAAGCTCTTTGCTGTAGTTTGCCTTGAGCAGGAGATCGGCGAGGTCGAGGCAGACGTCCATCGAGCAGGTTTCGTGCAACGCGAGGTACCAGTCGTATGTATCCCGGTCGAGCGCATCCCGGTAAAAGCGCCACTCCATCATCTGCGCGGCCCACTTTTTCTGAGTGCCGGTCTTGACCATTTCACGCCAGACATTGACGTTACCCAACAAACCGCCTTTGGGCGATGTATTGGACAGCGTGAGAGAGAGCAGTCGCTTGGGGCGAGAGAGCGCGCAGACGATGCCGGCCGTACCGCCAATCGATTCGCCGACGAGGTGGAATCGCTCGGTGCCCGCAGCGTCAGCGACATGCAGCAGGTCATCGACCAGACCGTCAAAAGACCATTTGTAGTCTTTTTCCGGCATTGCGGATTCACCATGTCCGCGCAGGTCAAAGCGAACGAGTCGGTATTTCGTGGCGAGATTGCCAAGCCAGCCGGTCCACATGGCCGGATGACCGGCCACGCCGTGATGAAACACGATGGTTTGAGGATTCTCGACCCACGGTGGCGTGAGGTCGCAGACTTCGTAACGCAGATTTCCCGTGGGTGTTTCAACGAATGGCATCACTCTCTCCTCGTAATCTGCATCGCGGTGGCCGTTGCCTGATTCGGGCAGTCATCCTCGATGTCATTGCGCGCCGCTGGTGTGGCTGGCACAGCTGCGTGAACGGACTGTATTTTTCCTGGCATTCCGCGTGGCGGTCGATTCGAGCGTCATCTCGATTTGACACGGGCTGTTGCGCTTGCATCGAACAAAAGGCGTCGCCGAGCGCAGAATGTATCCAACCCATAGCACGGATTGCGCCACCATATTAATGGAAGGCCTGTAACTCCTTGCCCTTGGTTTCTGGCAGAAAGATCAGTGTGAACATGGCGAGGCCGCAGGATAGTACCGCGACGATCATGATCGACAGCGCCAGCGGCTCGGAAACAAGCCATGCCAATTGAGCGAACCACGCTGGCGGGTGGTCACCCATGTAACCCACCAGTGGTGGTGCAAAAGCGCCAAGGCCTCGTCCGGTGTTATAGACGAACCCCTGACCCGATCCGCGCATGCGGCTGGGAAACAATTCGGCGAGATAAGAGCCGAACCCGCTAAAGTTACCCGAGATAAAGAACCCGAGCGGAAAGCCAAGAAACAGCATGGCGGTGTTGCTGATGGGCAGGCTGGTGTAAGCCAGCGCCACGATAGCGGTGCATGTTGCAAACAGCAGGAATGTCTTGCGTCTGCCGATGTAATCGCACAGGTAGGCCGCGGCCATGAAACCGAACCACGAGCCGAGGATAATGACGACGCTGTAGCCGCCGGTGTTGAGCACCGTCAGTTCGCGCACGGTTTTCAGGTAGGTCGGCACCCAGGTGACGATGGCGTAGTAGGCCGCCATCATTCCGGTAGTGAGCAGGCAGCCAAGAATGGTGATGTGGATCTGTGACGGTGAAAAAATTTCGAGAAAGTGGCTCTTGCCGCTTGCCCTGGTTTGTTCGCGCGTCTTGTGAAAGATTTCCGACTCGGGGACGTTGCGCCGGATATAGAGAACGAGCAAACCGGGAAGGATTCCGATCCAGAACATGACACGCCAGGCGATGTCCTCGGCAAATATCGAAAAAACCACTGCGAACGCTATTGCGGCAAGACCCCAGCCCACGGCCCATCCGCTTTGCATGGTACCAACCGCCTTGCCGCGATGCTTGGCGCGTACCATTTCGGCGATCAGTATCGAACCCACGGCCCATTCGCCACCAAACCCGAGTCCCTGCATCGCGCGCAGGAACAGCAGTTGTTCGTAGGAGTTGGTAAATCCGCACAGGAAGGTTGATACCGAAAACCACAGTATCGTGATCTGGAGAATCTTTACCCGCCCGTAACGGTCGGCGAGTATGCCAGCTGCCCATCCGCCGATTGCCGATACGATCAGCGTTGCCGTGGCAATAAAACCGGCCTCGGCTTTGGTCATCATCCACACCAGCATCAGCGTCGGGATGACAAATGTGTAGACCATGAAGTCGAAGGCATCGACCGCCCAGCCGCCGAACGCAGCGCCCAGTGTTCGCCGTTCTGTTTTTGTCAGCTCCCTGAACCAATCGAACATGCGCGCCCTTTCTTATTATTTTTCCAGCATAACCGGACAGGTGTTTATTCAAGGGAGCATAACTGACTGCTGTCGATCCGCAAAATATACCGATGTTGCAGTGCGTTGTTAACGGGCGCGAACAACATCGCGCGCCCCGAATTCAGATTGCGTCGGCGATTGCCTTGCCCATGTCCCCGGTGCTCGCTTTGCCGCCAACGTCCGGCGTGCGCGGACCATCGGTGAGACAGCCCTCGATGGCCTTGACGATTGCTGCAGACGCATCGGCGTGACCGAGATGCTCGAGCATCATCGCGCCGGACCAGATTTGTGCAACCGGATTGGCGACCTTTTTTCCGTAAATGTCCGGTGCCGATCCGTGAACCGGTTCGAACAGTGAAGGGAATATGCGATCCGGATTGATGTTGGCCGAAGGCGCGACCCCGATCGTGCCGGCAGTTGCCGGACCGAGATCGGAAATAATGTCACCGAACAGGTTGGAGGCAACAATGACGTCAAAACGCTGCGGATTGAGCACCAGTTGAATCATCAATCCGTCGATATGGAATTGATCTGTCCTGATGTCAGGGAAATTCTCCGACATGGCTTTGAAGCGCTCGTCCCAGTAGGGCATGGTGATCGAAATGCCGTTGGACTTGGTCGCGGAGGTGACGTGTTTTTCGGCGCGTTTCCCGGCAAGTTCAAACGCGTATTTCATGATGCGGTCGACGCCTGTGCGCGTGAACACCGACTGCTGGGTCACCATCTCGCGCTCGGTACCGGCGAAAACGCGACCACCAACCGATGAGTATTCGCCTTCGGTGTTTTCGCGCACCACAAGATAATCGATGTCACCGAGCTTGCGCCCGACCAGGGGGCAGGCAATGCCGGGCATCAGACGCACCGGGCGCAGGTTGACGTATTGGTCGAAATCGCGACGAAAATTGATCAGCGAGTCCCACAGCGACTTGTGGTCGGGAACGATAGCCGGCCAACCGGTTGCGCCGAAGAAGATGCTGTCGTGTTCGCCAATCCGGGCACGCCAGTCCGGCGGCATCCACCAGCCATGTTTTTCGTAGTTGTCACAACTCCAGTCGAACTCGTCGAAGGTGAATTCGATGCCGAACTTGCGGCCCGCGGCGTCGAGTACGCGGATGCCCTCGGGCATGACCTCTTTCCCGATACCGTCACCGGCGATTACTGCGATTTTGTATGAATGCATTGCGGCTGTTCCAGATAGTTACGAGATGGCGGCTTGGAAAGGTCCCGCCGCGGAGAATGCATTCTAACCGAGCCCCGCCGGTGTCAGGCCGGAGGCCGTCAGAGGCAGCTTCGGGCACATATTGCCCACACTTCAGTACTATAGCGGCCTCGGTAGCGGGAGCGGTCAAGCCGTTGCTGCTATCAGTGCACTGATTAAAGGAGGAAGCGTTGATTCCCGGAACACAAATGCGCGCCGTCGAGGCGCGGGATTTTTCGATCGAAGCCTTGGCGATTGCACAACGCCCTGTACCTGAAACCAGACGTGGCGAGATTCTGATAAAAATCAGTGCAGCCAGTCTGAATTATCGTGATCTGGCGATACTGGCCCAGAAGTACATGCCGAAGCTCAGTCTTCCGTACGTGCCCGCATCCGACTGTTGCGGCGAGGTCGTGGAAGTGGGTGAAGGGGTGACGCGTTTTCGGGAAGGTGATCGGGTCGTCCCGCTTTACACACAAGGCTGGCACGATGGGCGGCCCACGCCGCAGCAGCGCACCACGCGCACCCTGGGTGCACCGCTGTCCGGCGTATTGCAGGAATATATCGCCGTTCCGGAGGAGGAAGCCGTTGCGGCGCCGGCCAGCCTGAGCGACGCGGAGGCGGCAACGCTGCCGATCGCCGCGCTGACCGCGTGGTCGACACTGCAGCAGGGCGGTATCAAGAGCGGTGATGTGGTTTTGGTTCAGGGAACCGGCGGGGTTGCCTTATTCGCGTTGCAGTTTGCCAAACTGGCTGGTGCGAGCGTGATTGTGCTGTCGTCGAGCGATGAGAAGCTTGCGCGCGCCAAAAAAATGGGCGCGGATGTCGGCATTAACTATCGAGGCACTCCGGACTGGGACGAAGCAGTCAAGGATGTAACCGGTGGCAGGGGCGCCGATATTGTTGTAGAAACAGCAGGATCGACCCTGTCGAAATCATTGGCAGCCGTCACGTTTGGCGGATTCATCGGTGTGATAGGGTTTGTGGCTGGTCATCAGGCGCAGATTTCAGTCCGAAGCCTGATTGGGCCAATGATTCGTGTGCAAGGCATCGCAGTCGGGTCGCGGACCGGATTCGAAGCAATGAATCGCGCCATCGTTGCTCACGGGTTGAAGCCGGTAGTGGATTCGACTTTTGAACTCGGGCATGTGGCCGACGCATTCCGGCGTCTCGAGCATGGCCAGCACTTCGGCAAGATCGTTATCAACATCTGACGCCAGCTTCAAACAAGGTTTCCCGGGCGGCAATTTCATTGAAAGCAGTATTCGGTCAAGAGCATCAACAACCATGAACACTACCCCTACCGACTGGAGTCGGCAGCTTTACGACACGTTGAAACAGCAAGGAATTACCCAGGTCAGTATCGTGCCCGACGCCGGGCACGCTGCGCTGATCCGGCGTTGCGAAGCCGATGCCGAAATGAAACTGGTGCGCCTGACGACAGAAGAAGAGGGCGTTGCCATGGCGGTGGGGGCCTGGCTGGGTGGTGAAAAAAGCGTGCTGTTGATGCAGTCGAGCGGCGTCGGCAACTGCATCAACATGTTGTCGATGATGAGCGTGTGTCAGGTGCCGCTGCCGATGTTTATTACCATGCGCGGCGACTGGGCCGAGTTCAATCCGTGGCAGGTGCCAATGGGGCGCGCCACGCAAGGCGTGCTGGAACAGATGGGCACGCTGGTCAGCCGGGCCGATCACGCCGATGATGTGGCGCCACTAGCAGAAGGGGCGTTGCGCATCGCTTTCAATACCTTGCGGCCCACCGCGCTGTTGATCGGTCAGCGATTGCTGGGCGCCAAGACATTCGGGAAGTGACCATGAACCACACGACCAGCGAAAAGCAACTACGGCAAAACCACCGGGAACAATACGATGGCTGACACGAAAAGCGGAAAGAAGAAATTGCAGCGACGCGATGTCGTGCGGGCGCTGCTTGCCGATCGTAATGATCTGCTGGTAGTCGCCGGGCTCGGCGCGCCTGCCTGGGACATCACGGCGGCGGGGGACCATTCGCTGAATTTTCCCTTGTGGGGTGGTATGGGCGGTGCTGTCATGATCGGACTCGGGCTGGCGCTGGCGCAACCAAAACGAAAAGTGCTTGTCATTACCGGGGATGGTGAAATGCTGATGGGCCTTGGGTCACTCGCTACTGTCGGTGCGGCGCAACCGCGCAACCTGTCGATTGTGGTGCTTGATAACGAAGTGTATGGCGAGACCGGTCAGCAAAAAACACATACGGCACACGGAGTGGACCTTGCCGCAACAGCTCGTGCCTGCGGATTTGAGGCTTCGACACTGGTCACTGAAGCCCCGGGAATCGGGGCATTGCACGAGGCGATTCATGGTGGCGAGGGGCCGTTTTTTGCCCAGGTCAAGGTGGATGCAGAGCAGATGCCGTTGGTACTGCCTCCACGGGACGGGGCGCATTTGAAGAATCGTTTTCGCGAGGCGTTGCTGGGCGAAAGCGCGCATGAGGCGAAATAGGAAAAGCGTCGCGCCAGGTGCCATAACAACACGAGCGAGGCGTCTGGCTGGCAATACAACGCTTCGGCACCGCGAGTGCTCGATGTCAATTGACTGGAAATAAGGGAGAAAATCGAAACGATGCGACCGTTGCAAGACGTTACCGTTGTCGCGCTGGAACATGTCATAGCCGGGCCATTCTGCACGCGCCAACTCGCCGACCTGGGTGCGCGCGTGATCAAGATAGAGCGGCCCGGTGTTGGTGATCCGGCGCGCGCGTATGACGAGCGCGTTCAGGGGCTGGCTTCACATTTCGTCTGGACCAACCGTTCCAAGGAAAGCATCACGCTGGATCTGAAGCAGGAAAATGCAAAGCAGATCGTGCTGCAACTGCTCGAGAAAGCCGACGTGCTGGTGCAGAACCTGGCGCCGGGTGCGGCGGCCCGCATGGGGTTCTCTTACGATGATCTGAAGGAGCGGTTTCCCGCTTTGATTGTGTGCGACATATCGGGATACGGTGCTGACGGGCCGTATCGCGACAAGAAGGCTTACGATCTCTTGATCCAGGCCGAGTCCGGATTGCTGTCGGTGACCGGCACTATGGATGCGCCGGCGAAAGCCGGGTGTTCGATTGTGGATATTTCCGCCGGCATGTATGCCTACACCAACATCCTGGCTGCACTGATTCAGCGTGGAAAGACGGGCAAAGGAAGCCGGATCGACGTCTCCATGCTGGAGAGCATGTCCGAGTGGATGAGCTTCCCGCTTTACTACGCTTATGACGGTGCGCCGGCACCGGCACGCGCCGGCGCGTCGCACGCAACGATCTACCCGTATGGACCGTTCGAGGTTGGCGATGGCAGTGCGGTCATGCTGGGGTTGCAGAACGAGCGTGAGTGGGCAATTTTTTGCGACAAGGTGCTGGAGAAGCCGGAGCTGAAAACCGACGCGCGGTTTACATCCGCGACGCGTCGTTCAGACGCAAGAAAGGATTTGTACCGCATCATTGTCGAAGCGTTCTCCGGACTGACTGGTCCGGAGGTCGTGGCGCGGCTGGATGCGGCTAAAATCGGCAACGCTGCAATGAACGATATGCGGCAGGTCTGGGAGCACGCGCAACTCGCAGCCAGACACCGGTGGGCTGACGTGGACACGCCAGCGGGCAAGATCAAGGCGATGCTGCCGCCGGGAATGCCCGAGAGTTTCGAACCACGCATGGACCCGGTGCCTGCTGTTGGTGAGCATACCGACACGATTCTGGCGGAGTTGGGTTACGGCGCTGAAGATATTGCACGGCTGCATGAAACGCGAGTCGTCTGACGGCAGTTGGCGGCCATCGCCTGTTTTTCGCGATGGCATGCAAGGAATGTATCCAGGCGCATGGGTATGACTATGTGCGCGGGAATGGATTTGTTGACATTGAATAGACGAAAAATCCTGACGGAGGAAGCATGACCAAAGTGGAAATGGAATCTCACGCGCTGTTGATCGACGGCAAGCAGGTCCCGGCTGCCAGCGGCGAAAGCCTGCCGATGACAGATCCGTGCAGCGGACAGACGTTCGCGCACATCGCTGCCGGCGGTGCCGAAGATATAGATCGTGCCGTGCGTTCGGCACAGGCTGCACTGGACGGAGCCTGGGGAAAGACGCCGCCGGTCGAGCGCAGTCGCATCTTGCAGCGTTGGGCGCGCCTGATACTCGATCATTTCGAGGAACTGGCGATGATCGAATCGCGCGATACCGGCAAGCCGCTCACAGCCGGTCGTGCCGACATCACGGCGACGGCGCGTTACTTCGAGTTCTATGCCGGTGCGGCCGACAAGTTGCATGGGCAGGTGATTCCCTA
>DATKYN010000083.1:0-7026 GCA_035528435.1 Burkholderiales bacterium | reverse complement strand
GATGCCGATGGACTGGTTCGAGTGAATCGCCTCGGAGCCTCCGCGAAGAATGGCGGCGTTACCGGCTTTCAGACACAGGCCCGCGGCATCTGCGGTGACGTTCGGACGTGATTCGTAAATGATGCCGATGACGCCGAGCGGCACACGCATGTGCCCGACCTGAATGCCGCTCGGGCGATAGCGCATATTGCTGATTTCACCGACCGGGTCAGGTAGCTGCGCAATCTGGCGCAAGCCTTCGGCCATGGCGGCAACGCTTTTCTCGTTCAGCGTCAAGCGGTCAACCATTGCCGCATCCAGACCCTTGGCCTTTGCGGCCTCGACGTCTTTGGCATTCGCCTGAAGCAGTTGCGCGCTGTTGCGCTCGATTGCCGTGGCAATTGTTTCGAGCGCGAGATTCCTGGCGTGCGTTTCGGCGCGCGCAAGCTCTCGCGCAGCGACACGCGCATCACGGCCTATGCCGTTCATGTAAGACTGGATATCCATGGAATGCTTACCCGACGTTATGACGGGATTTTACAGCGATTCGTCGTTCCGGAGGTTCGCTGTCGGCTTAGCCCTGCGGCATTAGCGTCATTCCAAGGTCGAGCAAGGCGTCCCAGACATCGCCTTTCGACAGCCCTTTTGCCATTCTGTCGACGTGCGCTGCCTTGGTCAGCGCGAGCAGTAACTGCTGCTGGTCGAGTCTGCGCAGTGCCTGCGGCAGGAATTTCTGGCGCGCTCCCCAGATACGGGCTTCGCGCATTGCCTGTGGCAGCGAAGTGCCTTGATCAACCAGGCTTCGGACCCGGCTCATTGCTCTTGCTTCCTCTGCAACTGCCCACAGCACCAGTGGCACGGCTGCACCTTCGCCCCGCAGGCCGTCCAGCATGCGCAGGAAATGGCTGCGCTGGCCCCGCAGTATGGTTGTGCCAAGCTCGAATACGTCGAACCGTGCGACGTCGAGCACCGCATTCCGGACATCGTCGAAAGGCAACTCTCCGGGTGCAAACAGCAGCGCCAGTTTCTGCACTTCCTGATGTGCCGCCATCAGATTGCCTTCGACGCGGTCGGCGATGAACGCGATCGTTTCGCGCGAAGCGCTCTGCTCCTGCTGCGCCAGACGTTGCGCAATCCATTCCGGGAGCCGATCCCGCGTAATCGCCTTGGCGTGAACGGTTTCGCCCGCTTTTTCCAGCGCGCCGAACCAGCGTGAGCCCAACGCCTGCCGGTCCAGCCCCGGCAGACTGACCACGGTTAAGGTGTCCGCTGGCAGTGACGCGCAGTATTCAACGAGCACATCCGCGCCATTCCTTCCCGGCTTGCCGGAGGGTATGCGCAGATCGATCACCCGCTTGCTGGCAAATAGCGAGAGACTCTGGCCTGCTTCGCGAAGCGCGCTCCAGTCAAAGTTCGCTTCCGCGATCAGGATCTGACGTTCCTCGAAACCGGCGGCGGCAGCCGTAGCGCGAATCCGGTCCGCGGCCTCGAGCGCAAGCAACAATTCCTCGCCGAACACCACGTAAAGCGGCGCTAGTTCGCGTTTTAGCCGCTGCGGCAGCTGGTCGGAGTCGAAACGCATCGGTGGCAGGGCTGCGTCAGACGTTCATTTGTTGCAGCAGATTTTCGATCCGGTCCGAAACGTGGCTGCGCAGAATCTTTTGCGTTGTGCCCACCAGGTCCGACACGCCCGTTTGAAGCACGATCTGTTTTACGGCCAGCAAATAGGCCGGATGCATCGAGAACTGGCGCAATCCGAAGCCGAGCAGCAAGCGCGTCAGGCGCACGTCGCCCGCCATTTCACCGCACACGGTAACCGGTTTCCCGGCGCGGTTGGCGCTGCGAATGATGTGCGAAACCAGTTCAAGAACCGCAGGATGGAGTGGATCGTACAAATGCGCGACCGCATCGTCGCTGCGGTCGATTGCGAGCGTGTACTGAATCAGGTCATTGGTGCCGATCGACACGAAGTCGAGCTTGCGCATGAACATATTGACCGAGAGGGCCGCTGCCGGGACTTCGATCATTCCGCCGACTTCCACATTCGCATCGTACGGAATGCCCTGCGCGTCGAGCGACTCCCTGGCTTCGGCAATGAGGTGCAGCGTCTGATCGATCTCGTGCATTGACGACAGCATCGGGATGAGGATCCGGACCTTGCCGTAATGCGAGGCGCGCAGGATCGCTCGCAACTGGTGGTGGAACATGCGCGGCTCGGCGAGGCACAAACGGATGGCGCGCAGGCCAAGTGCCGGGTTTGCCGCGACCCGGCCGAAATTTTCAACCTGTTTGTCAGCGCCGAGATCGAACGTACGAATCGTAACCGGCATGCCCTCCATGTCGGTGGCAACACGACGGTAGGCTTCAAACTGTTCGTCTTCGCTCGGCAGGTCACCGCGGTCGAGAAACAGGAACTCGGTTCTGAACAAACCGATACCGGTGGCGCCGTTTTCCTTGGCCACGGCAACGTCTTCCGGTAGCTCGATGTTGGCGTGCAGGTCGACGTCGATCTGGTCCAGCGTAGCGGTTTTGGTCCGCGTGATGCGTTTGAGTTTCTCGCGCTCAAGCTGTAACTGTCCCTGGCGCAGCCTGTATTCGGTAAGAACGGACTCGTCCGGATTGACGATGACTACACCGTGGTCGCCGTCGACAATCAGCGTTTCGTTTTCGCGTATCAGTGTGCGTGCCTGGTGCAGCGCCACGACCGAGGGAATGTTCAGGCTGCGCGCGACGATTGCGGTGTGTGAGGTTGCGCCGCCCAGATCGGTGATGAAGCTCGCGAAATGATGCTGCTTGAACACGAGCACATCGGCCGGCGACAGGTCGTGTGCCACCAGAATCGCGTTTTCTTCAGGGATGCCGCGCACTGCATAGCCGGGGCGTCCCAGCAATGCCTTGAGGACGCGCTCGACAACCTGGTGAATATCGGCTTTGCGCTCTCTCAGATAGGGATCTTCGATGCTGGCGAACTGTTCCACCAACGCGTCCATCTGCAGCTTCAGCGCCCACTCCGCGTTGCAGCGCATTGACGCGATCAGCTCTTTGGGCACCTCGGACAGCGTTGAATCTTCCAGAATCATGCGGTGCAGATTGAGAAACGCCTCGAACTCTGCTGGCGGTGCACCGGGCGGAATGTGATCGGCCAGTTCCGTCAGGTCTTCGCGCACCTGCGCGATCGCGGCATCGAAGCGCGATTTCTCGGTTGCGACCTTTGATTTGGGGATGTCGTAGTGCGCGACTTCCAGCTGCGCATGCGACACCAGTTGGGCTCGCCCGATGGCGATACCGCCGCAGATACCAACGCCATGAATGGTGAAACTCACTGGATGACACCGTTCATTGGATGTGATGCTTGTTGATGGCGTAGCTCATAGCCGGGTTGCACTCGAAGCAGAACACAGCAACCTGTCCGTGACGAGACGATGACAGTCGGTCATTCGCCTTCTCCGAACTTGTCATTGATCAGCGCCTCCAGTGCGTCCATTGCCGCCTGCTCGTCCGGGCCTTCCGTCTCGAGTTCGACGCTGCTTCCTTTTGCCGCTGCCAGCATCATGACGCCCATAATGCTCTTTGCATTGACGCGGCGTCCGTCGCGCGACATCCACACCTCGCTTTGGAAACTGCTGGCGAGCTGGGTCAGTTTGGCTGAAGCCCTGGCATGCAGACCGAGGCGGTTAACAATTTCGATATCACGACGCAGCATTGCGCACCTGATTGAATGGTATTTGTATGACACCCTCTGCGCCGCCGGACAATGCCTTGTCGACAACGACTCGCAACGGATCGGTTCGGTAAGTCAACGCGCGTATCAGCATCGGCAGGTTGACGCCGGCGACGCCTTCCACTTTGCCCGGTGTGAGCAAGCGGCCCGCGACATTGCAGGGTGTCGCACCCAAAATGTCGGAAAACACCAGCACGCCGCTTCCTTGATCGAGTGTACGCAGCAGCTTGATCGCCTGCGGCACGATCTGTTCGGGATCGTCTTGTGGCGTGATGCCGATCTGCATGACATGCGGCGGGCGGGCGCCCATCACGTGACTGGCGCACTGAATCAGGCTTTCGCCAAAAGTACCGTGGGTAATAAGGAGTATTCCAACCATCGTCAGAACAGATGCCGGTCAGCCATTGCGCCGATTGTACCGCCACGAGGGGCAGGTTGCCGGGTTGTCTTGCTCACGCCGGACCGTCCACCCACCGCTTGGCCATTCGGTTACCGGGCAACGTTGCGTTCCAGCGCGTCCATGAACATGCCGGCAACGTTACAACCGGACTGGTCGTGAATCTCGCGCATACACGTCGGGCTGGTGACGTTTACCTCGGTCAGGTTGCCGCCTATCACGTCGAGGCCTACCAGCAACAGGCCGCACTCCTTGAGTTCGGGTCCGATCGTCTCGGCGATTTCGCGTTCGCGGGCCGTGATCGGCATCGCCACGCCGCGACCTCCTGCCGCCAGGTTGCCACGATTCTCTCCGGCCTTCGGGATGCGTGCGAGCGTATACGGCACCGGCTCGCCGTCGATCACGAGCACGCGTTTGTCGCCTTCGTTAATCTGTGGAATGTAGCGTTGCGCCATGATGGTACGCTGGCCCAATTGTGTCAGCGTTTCGATGATTACGCCGAGGTTTGGATCGTCATGCCTCGAGCGGAAAATCGATGAGCCGCCCATGCCGTCCAGCGGCTTGAGGATGACGTCGTGATGTTCGTTGGCGAAATCGCGGATAAGCGATTCATGCCGGGTGACCAGTGTAGGCACGGTGAACTGGGCAAAGCGGGCAATAGACAGTTTTTCGTTGAAATCCCGAATCGACTGCGGCCTGTTGAATACCGGCGTGCCGGTTTTTTCCGCCATTTCCAGCAGGTAGGTGCTGTAGACATACTCCATGTCGAACGGAGGATCCTTGCGCATGATGATGCAATCGAAATCGCCGGGAGAACTGGCGCGGCGTTCGCCGCCTCGGTACCAGTCCTTGTCGTTTCCCGTCAGTTCGAGATCCCGTGCATAACAGATCACCTGCCCGCTATGCCAGACCAGATCTTCCTGCTGCATCACGGCAAGCCGGTGCCCGCGGCTGACGGCCTCCTGCATCATCGCGTAGGAGGTGTCCTTGTAGGTCTTGATGGTTTCAAGCGGATCGAGGACAAACAGAATCTTCATAACTGCTTTCTGCTTTGCTGTCCGGCGTGGTTGGCCGTCTGACAGCCTGGACAAGGAAATGAGGGTGGTTCGCAGGTGTGCGCGGATTGTAGCAGAGGGCCAGGCCGGCAAAGCTGGCTGGAGGGCGCATTGCGATGACGTCATAAGCTTTGCGCGTTGTAGGTGACGGGCTCGCCTGGCAGTGGATCAGGCCGTGCTATCAGGTCGGCGCAGATGAAAAAACGGGCGCCCCGAAGGGCGCCCGTAAAGGGGAGGGTATTGCAGGGGTTCGTTGAAAGTGGTTGCGCCCGGGTTGTTGCCCGGGCGTAGCCCCTTACGTGTGGTAGGCAGCCTCGCCGTGCTGGGTGGCGTCGATGCCTTCGCGTTCCTCATCTTCCGGTACCCGAAGCCCGATAACCGAATCGATGATTTTGAACAGGATGAAACTGATTACCCCTGTCCAGACGATGGTCACCAACACGCTGATGATCTGCGTCGTGACCTGGCCGCCCATGCCCACGCCTTCAGCGTAACCGCCACCGCCGAATGAGGTCGAGGCGAGGAAGCCCGTACCAATGGCACCAATAATGCCGCCGACACCGTGCACGCCGAACACATCGAGTGAATCGTCGTAGTTGAACATCGACTTCAGCCCGGTAACTGCCCAGAAGCAGACGATGCCGGAGATTGCACCCAGAACGATTGCACCCATTGGTCCGACGAACGCGCATGCCGGGGTAATGGCGACCAGACCGGCGACCGCGCCGGAGGCGCCACCGAGCATGGTCGGCTTGCCGCGTGCAATCCACTCGATGAAGAGCCAGCCGAGTACCGCGGCAGCAGTTGCCAGTTGGGTGTTGATCAGCACCAGTCCGGCGGTGCCATCGGCGGCGAGTTCGCTACCGACGTTGAAGCCGTACCAGCCTACCCACAGAAGCGATGCGCCGACCATGGTGAAGGTCAGGTTGTGCGGCGGCATGGCTTCCTTGCCATAGCCGATGCGCTTGCCGATGACGATGCAGCCGACCAGTGCCGCGATACCTGCATTGATGTGAACCACGGTGCCGCCAGCGAAGTCCATTGCGGCTGCGAAGCCCATACCCTCGAGTCCAGCGCTGAGGAAGCCGCCGCCCCACACCATATGTGCGATCGGGATGTAGCAAAGGAACAGCCAAAACACCATGAACCACAACACCGCCGAGAACTTGATGCGCTCGGCAAATGCGCCGACGATCAGGGCCGGCGTGATGATCGCGAACATGAGCTGGAACACCATGAACGCCTGGGGCGGGATGTTCTCGTCGGGCCCCGCGACCCAGCTCACACCGGCCAGACCGAAGTGGCTGAGATCGCCGATGAGGCCGCCGTGGTCGGGACCGAATGCCAGTGAGTAGCCCCACAGCACCCACGTGACGCTCACGACCGCCGCGCACACGAGGCACTGCATCAGGACGGACAGCACGTTCTTGGCCCGGACGAGCCCGCCGTAGAAGAGGGCGAGTCCGGGGATCGTCATCATCAGGACGATCGCGGAGCTGGTCAGGATCCAAGCGACGTCGCCGCTGTTCAGGCCGCTGGCGGCCTCTCCCTCGGCCAGGGCGGGCACGGCCCACCCGAGTCCTCCGATTCCAGCAGCCAGTCCGGCGATCATCCAGCGGCGCGCGCAGGTCATGGGGCCCGTCCTCCTCGGTCGCGAAAGCCCGCGTTCCAGCGGTCGCGAGTGTCCCGTTTCCCGGATTGGGTGCGGGGCGGTGCGCGACGCCGAAGCAAGCGATGTGCCAGGAACCGCACATGCGGGCTCGACTCAGCAACCGCCCGTCCCCGGTCGAGTTTTCGCGAGTCCGCCACGACGGACCCAGTGGCGCCGACGCCAGATTGCACACGGATCGGGCAGAGGCTGCCTGTTGAACGGG
>DATKYN010000082.1:0-53949 GCA_035528435.1 Burkholderiales bacterium | reverse complement strand
AATAGCAATATGCCGATCCGGATTTTCTTCGCCATCGTTACGTGAATTGATCGGCCGAGAATGAACGTTCTGCGCTCGCGCCTGGCAGATTAGCTGCGTCCGGCGCTGCCAGATCAGACGCGCTCGATCACCGTTGCTGTCGCCTGTCCATGACCAATGCACATGACCTGCAACCCCAATGTACCGTCGGTCGCTTCCAGCCCACTCAGCATTTTTGACATCAACCCGCCACCGGTCGCACCGAGCGGATGACCGTGAGCAATCGCGCCACCCCATGGATTGACCTTGTCCATATCCGGTTTCAGCTCCTTCGCCCAGGACAAAACCACCGACGCGAACGCTTCGTTGATCTCGATCCAGTCCAGATCGCCGATCGTCAGACCCGACTTTTGCAATGCCCGTTGCGTAGCCGGGATAACCCCGGTGAGTTGCAGCGTCGGATCGGACCCCAGTGCCACGCGTGCGCGAAAACGCGCTTTGGGTTTGAACCCGTCGGCTAGCGCAACGTCGCGATTCGCCACCAGTACGGCGGAAGCACCGTCGGATATCTGGCTCGCATTCGCCGCAGTCACGATTCCATTTCCCTCAGGCCTGAAAGCCGGTTTCAGCGACGCCATTTTCGCTTCGTCCAGTTGCGCTCGTACGCCTTCGTCCCGGTCAACCGTTACCGGCTGCGCCTCCGGCGACACGCCCTGGACCGGAACAATTTCACGATTGGCTCCACTGGCCTGCGCCCGCGCTGCACGGCGATGACTCTCTTTTGCAAATTCATCAACGTCGTGACGCGTTAGCGCCCATTTATCAGAAATGCGCTCGGCACTCTCTCCCTGGTGGATCAGTTCATTCCGCTTGAACAGCTCCGGGTTGAGTGTCTCGAATCCACTGACATCCTTACCCAGTCCGATGTCGAGAAACATCGGCACCCGGCTCATACTCTCGACGCCGCAACCGATCACGTAATCCATGTCACCGCTGGCGACGGCCTGTGCCGCAAAATGAACCGCCTGCTGCGAGGAGCCGCACATGCGGTTGAGCGAGACACCGGATACCGTGACAGGCAGTTTCGACAAAAGCACCGCCAGCCGAGCCGGATTGGCGCCTTGTTCGCCTGCCAGCGTAACCGTCCCGTCGATGACATCCTCGACTTTGTCCGGCGCGATACCGGCTCGTTCCACAAGGCTATCAATCACATGCGCCAACAGGCCGTCGGGACGTTGCTCGCGCAACACGCCGCCACGCCGACCGAACGGCGAGCGTACTGCTTCCAGAATGACCGCTTCACTCATTTTCCGAATCCTCCTCGAGAATATATTTCTTGCGACCCCGGCAACCTCGATCAGGATCTCGACAGTTCGCGAGCAATGATGTTGCGCTGAATCTCACTTGTGCCTTCGTAAATCTGAAACACCTTGGCATCACGAAACAGTTTCTCCACCGGATAGTCGGTGCTGTAGCCCATTCCGCCAAAGACCTGAACGGCTTCAGTTGTAACCGCCATTGCACTGTCGGCAGCAAACGTCTTCGCGTAGGCTGCCTGCAGGGTGTTGCGATGACCATTATCAAGCAGCCAGGCCGCCTGCAGCACCAGCAACCGGGCAGCCTCGGCGCGAATCGCCATGTCCGCCAGCTTGTGGCCGATTGCCTGATGCTCGATGATTGGTTTTCCCATGGTGCGTCGCGTGCGCGCGTACTCGGAAGCTTCATCCAGCGCGCGCCGCATGACCCCCAGCGCGCCGGCCGCCACCATCGGGCGTGATCGATCAAAGACCTTCATCGCCACGAGAAAGCCGTCCCCCTCGTCATCAATGCGCGCGCTTTCTGGCACAGAAACATTCTGAAAGAACACTTCGGAGGCGGGTGCGGCGCGCTGGCCCAGTTTTCCGAGCGCGTTGCCGACACTAAGACCGGGCGCATCGCGCTCAACGATGAATGCACTTACACCGCGATGACCACCGCTGGGGTCAGTCTTCGCGAACACGACAAAAAACTGTGCAAGCGGCGCATTCGATATCCACACCTTGCCGCCGTTGAGTACGTACACATCTCCATCACGAACAGCCCGCGTTGTAATCCCGGACACATCCGAGCCGGCGGCCGGTTCCGTGAGCGCGTAGCCACCGAATTCTCCATCGGCGAGCCGCGTGAATATCTGCTCTTTCTGCTGCGTTGATCCGGCAACGTGAAACACATCGGCAATCACGCTGTTCAGACTGAGTGCGCCGTTGATGCCAGCGCATGCCCAGGCGAGCTCCTGTGTAACCAGCGCAAGCTCGAAGACACCAAGTCCACCTCCACCAAATATCTCGGGAACGGTGACATTTACCAGACCGACTTCGCGCGCCTTGTCCATAATCTCCATCGGAAACCGGGCGTCACGGTCACACTTCGCCGCAATCGGCTGGATCTCCGCGCGTGCAAACTCGCGCGCTGCATCGCGGATCAGTTTCTGCTCTTCGGTGAGTTCAAAATTCATACGCTATCCTAATCCGACGCATTAGCGGCGCACGTTCAGTCGTGCAAACTTCCGCGCTGACGCCGCACGAACCGGATTGCAACATTCAGTCGCTCCACTGCCAGTCCCGAAACTGTTCGCGCAGTGCAGTCTTCAGAAACTTGCCGGTTGACGTACGCGGAATAGACTCCACAAACGCGTAGGCGTCCGGGACCATCCATTTCACAAATTGCTTGCCCAGATGTTCCCTGATGTCGGCTTCGCTCGCTTTCTGCCCCGGCTTCAGAACCATGACCGCGAGCGGCCGCTCCGACCATTTCGGATGCGCAACCGCGATCACGGCAGCTTCCTGCACCGCCGGGTGACCCATTATGGCGTTCTCCAGATCGACCGAGCTGATCCACTCGCCACCGGACTTGATCAAGTCCTTGGTACGGTCACTGATCTTCATGAATCCGAGTTCGTCTATTGAAGCAACGTCACCGGTACGCAACCAGCCATCAGGGCTGAAATTCTCTTCTGATACCGCAACACCATGGTAATTTCCTGTAATCCACGGACCATGTACTTGTATTTCGCCGACCGATTTACCATCCCACGGGACCTCGCCATCATCACCGACAGCGCGCACATCAACCAGCGGCAACGGATAGCCCTGCATGGATTGCACCTTGAAGCGCGCTTCACTATCCAGGTGATCCTGCTGCGCGGTGATCTTCGACACGGTCGCCAGGGGCGACGTCTCGGTCATGCCCCAGCCCTGCAATACCTCGATTTCGAGTTGCGCATAGGCCCGTATCATCGCTTCCGGAACCGCAGCTCCGCCCACAGTCAGGCGTAATCCGGGTTGCAGCTTCCATTTCCCCGGGTTACCGGCAATGATCTGTGCCATGGGTAGCCAGATCGTCGGTACGCCACAGGAAATCGTCACCTTCTCGCTTTCGAGCAGCGGGAGCAGTTCATCGGGATGCAAATGCGGCCCCGGGAAGACCATTTTTACCCCGAGCATCGCAGCGGTATAGGGTATGCCCCATGCATTGGCATGAAACATCGGCACCACCGGCAGCATGACATCACGACCAGAAATGTCGATGGCATCCGGCATAGCCTGCACCAGGGAGTGCAACACCTGCGACCGGTGTGAATACACGACACCCTTTGGACGCCCGGTTGTGCCCGACGTGTAACACATGGCGCATGGATCATTTTCATCCATTTGCGGATAGTCGAACTCACCAGTCGCCGTTCCCAGAAATGCCTCGTAATCATCCATCCCGTCCGAAACCGGTTTTCCGGTCAACGGGACCACAATGACGCGCTCGATATCGACCTTGTCACGAAATTGTTCAAGCAAAGGGAGCAGGACATCATCAACGATCAGAAACCGGTCGCCCGCGTGGTTCGCGATATAAGCGATGTCCTCCGGTGAAAGCCGCAAATTAAGCGTATGCAGAACCCCGCCTGCGGCGATGGCGCCAAAGTACGTCTCGAAGTGCGCGTAGTGATTCCACATCAGTGTTGCCACACGGTCACCCGGCTTGAGGCCGGCCCGTGTCAGCGCCTCGGCAAGCAGGCGCGCGCGCCGGTAGAAATCTGCGTACGTGTAGCGATGCAGTGATTTGTCCGGCATGCGCGAAACGATTTCCTGACCGCCAAACAGCTTCCCTGCCCGCTCGAGAAAATGCGACAGATTCAGCGGTGTTCGCATCATCGTGGATTCCATCTCACACCTCACCCGACAGCCGCGTCAAGAATCGAGAATACAGGCGGCAATTTCTCTTTGCGAAAAAGCGCATTGTTAACGCACTGCCAACACCATCCATCGGCCGGCAACCAACAAAGTTATTTGTCGGCGCACGCGCTTAACTGGTCGTCAAAACCACTTTGCCGCTAACTCGCTTGTACATGACGTCATTCAGCGCCTGGGCAGCCTGTTCAAGGGGATAAGTGGCGTGGATGTGCGGCTTGACCTTTCCTTCGGCGAAAAACTGCATCAGCTCTTCGTTGTTGCGCTGATTGGCTTCTGGCTCTTTGCGCGTAAACGATCCCCAGAACACACCAACGATGGCGCAACCTTTCAGCAAGGCGAGATTGAGCGGCACCTTCGGTATATCGCCAGCGGCGAATCCGACAACCAGAAAGCGTCCGTTCCAGGCCATGTCACGCAATGCCAGCTCCGAATAGGAGCCGCCGACCGGATCGTAAACCACGTCCACACCTTTACCGGACGTTATTTCCTTAACACGGGCGCGCAGGTCCTGTTGCCCGTAATTGATCAGTTCGTCTGCGCCATTATCCTTGCACACCTGCAATTTTTGCTCTGTCGAAGCAGCTGCAATAACGCGCGCACCCATCATCTTGCCAAGTTGGATCGCTGCGATTCCGACGCCACCGGAAGCGCCCAGCACCAGCAGGGTTTCACCAGGCCTGAGTTGCGCGCGATCTTTCAGCGCGTGATAACTGGTCCCATAAGTCAGCACGAATCCCGCTGCCGGAACGAAGTCCATGGCATCGGGCATCGGGATCGTACGATCCGCCTCGACAACCATTTCTTCTGCGAATCCGCCCCATGTATTGAACGCGATGACACGGTCGCCGGGCTTGAGTGCAGTCACTCCGGCTCCAACCTCCTTGACGACACCGGCAACCTCACCGCCGGGCGAGAATGGCATCTCGGGTTTGAACTGATACTTACCCTGAATGATCAGAGTGTCCGGAAAATTCACACCGCAGGCTTTCACCGACAACACCACCTGGCCAGCCCCGGCGGCGGGAGAAGGCACATCCTCTACCACCAGCTTTTCCGGCAATCCCAGCTCCTTGCACAGTACTGCTTTCATTCAACCCCCCATTAAACTGCTTCAATTCAAAAATACACACCGCCAAACGCACGCTGCGTTACCGCGAAAGCGAGCAGCCTGGCGGTACAACAATCATCGCCGGATGATGCAAACTGCAACGGGCTGCGCATGCCGCACAACATGAACCGCCACTGCAACCGGAAAGCGATTCCAGACTAAACCGGGCATCACCGACGATGCTGCCAAACTTCGGTTCGTTGCCGCTCCAACAATCCGCCGCCTAATGCCGTTCCGTCCAGCGCCACCTTCTCAGGCCGCCCCTTTCAGGATTTTCTCGACCTGCCGCCAACCCGCTTCCGCCATTGGCCTGGCACGCTTTCCCTGTTCCGCTGCATGCGTACTGGCTGCCGTTCCATCCTTGACTCGTCCCATGATCCCCTGAAGTATTCCGGCAAGGCGAAACATGTTGTAGGCAAGATAGAAATCCCAATTGGAAATATTATTGCGGCCGGTGCGCTGGCAGTACATCTCGACATACTCCTCTTCGGTCGGAATACCGATCGACGTCAGATCGACCCCGCCGATGCCGCGAAACTCCCCTGGCTGGAGGCGCCATGTCATGCAGTGGTAAGCGAAGTCGGCGAGAGGATGCCCCAACGTCGAGAGCTCCCAGTCGAGAACTGCGAGCACGCGCGGTTCGGTCGGATGAAAAATCACGTTGTCGAGGCGATAGTCGCCGTGCACCACCGTGGTCTCTTCACCCGGCGGGATATTGCCCGGCAACCACTTGATGAGGTTTTCCATCGCCTCGATATGCTCTGTCTCGGATGCGCGGTACTGCTTGATCCAGCGATTGATCTGCCGTTCGATGTATTGCCCCGGTTTGCCAAAGCTGGCGAGCCCGGCCTCGGTGTAATCGACCTTGTGGAGTGCCGCGATGACACGGTTCAGTTCATCGTAAATTGCGCGGCGCTCGTCAGGCACCATATCGGGGAGAAGCCCGTCCCATAGCACCCGCCCTTCGATGTAATCCATGACATAGAAAGCCGTGCCAATTATCGAATCGTCCTCGCAAAGACAGAACGTTTTCGCCACCGGGACTTCAGTCTGGTGCAGCGCGCTGATGACGCGATACTCGCGATCGACAGCGTGCGCCGACGGCAGCAGCTTGCCCGGCGGTTTCCGGCGCAGTACGTATCTGGCGTTTCCCGCCTTGAGCAGGAATGTCGGATTGGACTGACCGCCACTGAACTGCTCGACCTCTAGCGGTCCCGAAAACCCGTCGATGTGTTCGCGCAGGTACGTTTCGAGGCGCCCGGAATCAAAGCCGTGTCGCTCATCCACCGGCTTGGTTCCAATGAATTGTTCGTGCATGCTCTCCTCCTGATTGGCGACGATTATCGCACGCCGAACGCGGTCTGGACGGCCGATCTCAACCGCGAAACAAGCCGACGACCGACGCCCCCCCCTGCCGCGACCTGAACATCGAAAGTCCGGCGTGGCAACGCGCGCGCAACGAATAGCTTCGAGCATCGGCACGCCGCCGTTCCAAAGGCCGCATGCTAGACTCGTCGTAGCTCAAATCAGGTGGAAAAATGAAGGATTTCAAGGATCGTGTTGCGGTAGTCACTGGCGGTGCCAGCGGCCTTGGCCGTGCCATGGCATGGCGGTTCGCTCGTGAAGGCATGAAGATCGTGCTCGCGGATATTGAGCAGACGACGCTCGACGCCTCGCTCGCTGAATTTCGTCAGGCGGGTCACGACGCCGTTGCCGTGCGTTGCGATGTTTCCCGGGCGGACGACGTTGAAGCTCTGGCCGAGAAATCTCTGGCAGCCTTCGGTGGCATTCACATCGTCTGCAATAACGCCGGCGTAGCCCCCGGCGGTGTGATCTGGGAACACTCGGTCAAGGACTGGGAATGGGCGATGGGCCCTAACGTGTGGGGCGTGATCCACGGCATTCGCGTTTTCACCCCCATCCTGCTGAAACAGGATGTCGACGCACACATCGTCAATACCGCGTCCGTGGCAGGTCTGCTCACCCTTCCCGGTATGGGTTTGTACTGCGTCACGAAGCACGCCGTGGTCTCCATGTCGGAGTGCCTGCACCATGATCTGGTTGCCTGCACCGACAAGGTTCGATGCTCAGTGCTGTGCCCGGCGTACGTACCCACGCGCATTGCCGAATCGGAGCGTAACCGCCCGGAGCACCTGCGCGATGACCGGGAGAAATCCGAAGAGCAATTGCGCCGCGAAGAGGGTTTGCGTCACGCTGTCGAGTCGGGAAAAATTTCTGCGGAACAAGTCGCCGACGCGGTACTGGATGCTGTTCGCGAGCGACGCTTCTACATCCTGACCCACCAGCGCATCAAGCCGGCCATCGAGACCCGCATGCAGGATATCCTGCAAGAGCGTCTGCCGACCAATACGCTTGCCCGTTAACGCGCCGGCAACCTAGCGATCGTTGTCGTCCCGCCGCGGCGCTTCGCTTTCAGGCAAACGCGTGACCAGCACCTTGTCCACCCGGGTCCCATCCATGTCGACAACCTCGAACCGGTAGCCACCCCAGACAAACGATTGGGCGGGTTGCGGCACCTGCCCCATATGGATCATTACCATCCCGCCCAGCGTGTGGTAGGCGTTCACACCCTCGTCCGGCAGTTCGCGCAGACCCAGCAGTGCCTTCAGGTCAATCAGGTCGAGCATGCCGTCAATGAGCCAGGAGCCAGGCCCGCGCTCGATGACCATCTGCTCGCCTCCACCATGCGAGGAAGGCAGGTCACCGACAATGGCCTCGAGAATATCGTTGATGGTCACCAACCCAAGAAAATCCCCGTACTCGTCCACCACAAACGCTGTCTGTAGCGTCGATGTCTTGAACGTTGCCAGCATGCGGATGCAGGTAAGCGTCTCCGGGACGAACAAGGCTTCCTTCATGCACGCCGCCAGATCAATCTCTTCGCCGGCGACCTTGCGCGCAAGAATGTCTTTGGCATGGATGACGCCGACAATATTCTCCGGTCCACCACGACACACGGGAAAGCGCGAGTGGTGGCTGGCGGCGATCTTTTCCAGACTTGCAGACAACACATCATCAAGGTCGACGAACACCACATCGCGGCGCGGCGTCATTTCAGCGACAATTGACCGCTCATCGAGCAACAGCACGTTGTGCACCAACTGCTGTTCTGACTCATCGAATACACCAGCGCTGGTACCTTGCTCCATCAACACGCGGATTTCGCCCTCACTCACCGGCGACTGCCTGGACGCGACTGGGCCGAGCAAACGCAACACCAGATCGGTAGAACCACTCAGGAACGACACGATGGGGCTGGCGGCGCTCGACAGGATACGCATTGGCGCGGCCGTTACCGAGGCAATTCCCTCGGGGTTGAGCAAGGCCAGGCGCTTCGGGACGAGTTCGCCAATGATCAGCGAAAAATATGCGACAACAATCACGACGATGGCGAGCGCGAGTGCGTCACTGTAGCCAGCAAACACCGGCACGGTCGATAGCCACAGCGACAGGCCGTCCGCCAGCGCCGCATGCCCGAACGCGCCGCTGAAAATACCGACAAACGTTATCCCCACCTGTACCGTCGACAGAAATCTCGATGAATCGCGAGCCAGCGTCAACGCACTCGCGGCGCGATTGTCGCCTTCATTGGCAAGTTGCTGCAAACGTGCTTTGCGAGCCGACACCACTGCAATCTCGGACATCGAGAAGACGCCATTGAGGACAAACAAGAGCAAGAGAACAAGGATTTCCATAATTGGTCCGTAGCGGCCACTTCATGATGGCCGTTTCATGGCTGACGAGTTGAAACCGAACTGTAGCTCGCCCGGCCTTCCAATAAAACCGGGCAGGTCCGCATCGGCAGCCTCAGACCATCAACCTGCGGCTAAAGCCTGCCTGGCAGGCGAAGGCGGCACAGCAGGGCCCCGCGCGGCGGTTTGGCGCGCGCAGCAACAATGGGTAGAATTCGGCACCTCCGTCGGCTATGCCGCACAACGCAAATCTTCACCGAAAAATCTTCACCGAAAAGCCATTGGAACGATTCACCACACCGACAACACCTGAAGTCGCACGGCGCCGGACATTCGCGATTATTTCGCACCCTGACGCCGGCAAGACGACCCTGACCGAAAAACTGCTGCTGTTCGGTGGGGCCATTCAGGCCGCTGGCACGGTGAAGGCTCGCAAATCAGGCAAGTACGCCACCTCGGACTGGATGGCGATCGAGAAGGAGCGCGGTATTTCTGTCGCCAGCTCGGTAATGCAGTTCGAATACCGTGACTGCATCATCAACCTGCTGGACACGCCTGGCCACCGCGATTTTTCCGAGGATACCTACCGGGTGCTGACTGCCGTGGACGCCGCGTTGATGGTGATCGACTGCACCAAGGGTGTCGAAGCGCAAACCATCAAATTGCTCGAAGTCTGCCGGCAGCGCAATACACCGATCATCACCTTCATCAACAAACTTGACCGTGAAGGCCGTCACCCTCTCGAGTTAATCGACGAAATCGAGAACGTACTCAACATACACTGCGCCCCCGTCACCTGGCCGATCGGAATGGGCAAGCGTTTCGCCGGTATCTACGACCTGCGGGGTGATCGAACACTGTTGTACCCGGCGGCCGTTTCGTCACAGGATCACGAAGTCGAGATTGTCCCGGGAATGGATCACCCGCCTCTGCTCGAGCGCTTCGGTGCCGAGATTGCCGAAGCAAAGGAAGAGGTATCGTTAATACACTCGGACGCCCGGGAGTTCGATCGCGAACATTTTCTGGAAGGTGAACTGACACCGGTGTTCTTTGGTTCGGCAATGAACAACTTTGGCGTCGACCAGGCCCTCGATGCGCTGATTGACGATGCCCCGCCGCCCGGTTCGCGGGCCACGCTGGAACGTGATGTCTCCCCGGATGAAACGAAGTTTTCTGCCTTCGTTTTCAAGATACAGGCCAACATGGACCCGCAGCACCGTGACCGCATCGCCTTCCTGCGAATATGTTCAGGACGATTCGAACGCGGGATGAAACTGTTTCACGTTCGCAGCGGCAAGGAAATCCGGGCCAGCCAGGTCGTGAGTTTTCTTTCGCAGCGACGCGAGACCGTCGAGGACGCCTGGCCCGGCGACATTATCGGCTTGCTTAATCACGGCAGCATCGACATTGGCGATACATTTACTGTCGGAGAGAAACTTAACTTCGTCGGCATTCCCTACTTCGCGCCCGAACTATTCCAGGGCGTCACCCTGCGTGATCCGCTCAAGAGCAAGCAACTGCAAAAGGGCTTGCAGCAACTGGGAGAGGAAGGTGCGATCCAGGTGTTCCGGCCTATGGTAGGCAACGAGGTAATACTGGGCGCGGTCGGCCTGTTGCAGTTCGAAGTCGTTGCTCACCGCCTCAAGGCTGAATACGGTGTTGACGCAACGACTCGCTCGATGAGTTTCTACGGCGCGCGCTGGGTGACCAGCGAGAATCCGCGCAAGCTGGCCGAATTCCAGAAACAACTCGCCGGCAACCTGGCGCTGGACGCGTCAGGCAGCCTCGCCTATCTCGCCACTTCCAAGCCGAATCTGGACCTCACAATGGAACGCTGGCCGGACATCCGTTTTCACAGCATTCGGGAGCATGCGCAACGCCTCGCGGCATGAGCATGCACTTGCTCTCCACGGGACCCGGCCGGCGGCAAGCGAAAGCTTGCAGAAACCCGGCTTTCCCGAGCTTGTTGCCTGATCGCATCAGGCTCAGGCAGATCTCTGGATTTTCGAGTTTTTCTCGATGAACTGCGCCAAGCGCGATACGCCTTCGCGGATTGCTTCGTTGGAAGCGGCGTAACTGAAGCGAATGTGCTGCCCTTCATCGGGCACCCGGGCACCGAAGTGAATGTCCGCCAGCACTGCCACGCCAGCCTCATTGAGCAATCGCTTGCGAAAGTCTTCGGAGTCGTTCGCACCAACCATCTCGCAAGCTTCAGTAACATTGGGCCATACGTAGAATGCGCCGCCCGGTATCTGGCAGCTCACACCCGGCACCTCGTTTAACAACTCGACAATCAGGTTTCGCCGTTCCAGAAACTGCTCGCGCATCTGCTTTGCCCCGGCCTGTTCGCCGTTCAGGGCTTCAACCGCAGCCCACTGTGAGATATGCGACGCACACGACTCGGTATTCGTTACCCAACGGGTGAACACAGGTGCCAATTGACGATTGGCAGCAAACCCGAGCCGCCAGCCCGTCATTGCCCACGTTTTCGACCCACCGTCACACACAATGCTGCGTTCGAGCATATCGGGAAAGCCGGTGATCGACACAAACTCGTCGTCATAGCAAAGCTGTGAATAGATTTCGTCAGCAAATACCCATACCTGTGGATGGCGGCGAAGAATATCTGCAATGGCCTCCATATCCGCGCGCGGAATAATGCCGCCGGTCGGGTTTTGCGGTGAGTTCAGGATCAGCAAGCGCGTCTTGCCGGTGATCCTGGACTCGAGTTCATCCGGATCAAAGCTGAAACCGCGTGATTCACGTAAATGAATCGGCACGGGTACCGCGCCGTTGGCCCGGATCTGCGATTCATAGATCGGAAAACCGGGGTTGGGATAAATGACTTCTTCACCGGCGCCGTAATCGGTGGTCGCCAGCACCGAATACATGATGAACGGCTTGGCACCGGCGGCAACCACAATGTCATCGGCAGCGTAATCAAGATCGCGCGTGCGGTTCAGATAACTGGCCGCAGCCTCCCGCAGCTCGACAATACCGGCCGATGGCGTATAGCCGTGCTTGCCGTCATTGATTGCCTGAATGCCGGCATCGCGGATGTTTTTCGGCGTCGGAAAATCCGGCTGCCCGATACAAAACGACACGATATCCTTGCCCTGGCGCTGCAGTTCACTGACTTCCGCAAGCACTACGAACGCGTTTTCCGTCCCCAGTTCGCTGGAGCGGCGCGAAATCGAAGGCATCGACCCTCCCCCTGATCTTGTAGGTTATACGGGTCTGTGAAACCCGTCTCAAAGCAATTGCAAGTGCGCAAGTCTACATTACCTGACGTCGCCAACCGCGCTGGCAGCCGCCCGGATGGTGGGCGTCCGAACGTCCCGGAGACCAATCCCGCCTTGATCTGATCAACGTCGTCCTTCATCATTTCGCCCTTGCCCGAAACTGCCGACGGCAAAGCGTCGCCACAAAAACCACTCAAGGAGGAAAAATGACTGATAAATCAACAAGTGTGAACCAGAAAGCGCTGAGCGACGCGCCGGCAGACACAAGCCGCCGCCAGTTGCTCAAGGCCGGCACCCTGGCCGGAGGGGCTCTTCTGCTGGGTGCACCTCATATCCGCAACGCCGAGGCAGCCAAAACCCAGACATGGAAAGTACAGTCAAGCTGGGATGCAGGCACTACCGGTTACAAGCTGTTTGAAGAGTGGTCGAACGCGTTCAAGGAAAAGTCGGGTGGCGAACTGGCGATCAAGCCGTTTCCGGCAAAGGCGGTTGCCGCCGACAACAACGCACTGTTCGACGCTGTACGCACCGGTGTGCTGCAGGCAATGAATCCCTTCACGCTGTACTGGTCAGGCAAGATCCCGGCCTCGGTGTTTCTGTCCTCCTACCCGGCAGGACCGGACCAGACCAGCCACTGGGACACGATGTTCTACGGTCTCGGCATGCTCGAGATGACGCGTGACATCTTCAGCAAGTTCGGTCTGTTCTATGTCGGACCGATTCAGCACGACGCGAACATCATCCACTCGAAAAAACCCGTCAACAGCCTGGATCAGCTCAAGGGAATGAAGATCCGCCTGCCGGGCGGAATGGTGTCGCAGGTATTCGAGCAGTTCGGTGTGAGCACGACCAGCATGCCCGGCTCCGACATCTACCCGGCCCTGGAGAAAGGCACAATTGATGCCGCTGACTATGTCGGCCCGGCGATCAACCTCGATCTGGGGTTTGCGGAGGTGACCAAGTACATCATCTGCATGGGCCCTCCGGGACAGACTTCTCTTTACCAGCCGGTCGATCTGATGGATCTGACAGTCAATATGCGGGCATGGAAGCGTTTGTCGAAGCAGATGCAGGTCCTGGTCGAGGAACAGGTGCAAACCTACTCGGTGCATCATTTCGTTACCATTCAGAAGGCGAATGTGGAGGCGATGGAAATATTTCTGAAGAAAGGCACCACGGTCTCGCGCCTGTCAGCAGAAGACGTCACCCGCTTCCGAAAGGCGGCCATTCCGGTCTGGTACCAGTGGGCAAAGAAGAACAAGGACGCCAAGCGCGTGTTTGAGTTACAGCGTGACTTCATGCTGAACCCCTATATGGGCTATCTGACTCAGGCTGACGTCAAGGGCCTCAAGCTCTAACTCGCTAATAACTTGTCCGGCAGCCACGGCGGATGGCCTTGCCATCCGCCGTTCGCGTTGCACGGACAACCGGGAGGAAACATGTCTGAGGCAACCAATTTCATACTGCCGCACTGGATCTACTGGGGTTGGCTGGCAATCATGCCGCTGATTTTCATGTGGTTCACGCGCGACGCCAAACCCAGTGGCACTCCCGACGAGGAAACCGCTATAAAGGTGCTCGCCGAGGAAGATCCGGCACTACACGCGCCGGGTAACGCCTTCACACGGGGGCTCGACTGGCTGACCGAAAAATCAGGGCTGTTCGTATCGCTGTGGACTGTAAACGCGGTCTGCGTCTATTTCTACGAAGTGGTATCGCGCTATATTTTTGACGCTCCGACCATCTGGGCGCACCAGGCCTCGTACCTGATGTTCGGCATGCAGTATCTGCTCGCTGGCGGCTTCGCACTCCTGCATGGTGATCACGTTCGTGTCGACGTGGTCTATATCAAGTTGCCCCGGCGCGCGCAGATAGGCATGGACATTTTCACGTCGACATTCTTCTTCATTTTTGCCATTGCGCTGGCTGGCAGTTGCTGGCGTTTCTTTTTCGATTCGTTAGACATGCACGAAGTCACTGAAGAGACCTGGCAGGTCCAGTTCTATCCGGTTAAAGGCGCAATGGTAATCGGTGGCATCCTGCTCACGCTCGCCGGTTTGTCGAAACTGGTCAAGGACATCCTGCTCTTTGTTCGCACGGCCGGAGGTAAAACCGTATGACTACCACCACTTCCAACCCTGGTATGAAGCCGGGCTCCGCCGGAAAAATCTGGACCTGGATCATGATTGCGGCCACGTCCGCAGTCGTGCTGATTTGCCTGATAGAGGGCATCAATATCCTGTTCTACGATCCCTACGAGGAAGAACGCTTCCTGTTTTCCTTAGGCGAAGTGCTCATCGATACGGATATTGAATCGTTGACGTTCCTGATGTTCGGGACGCTGGCACTGCTGCTGATGGCCGGGCTGCCAATGGCCTTCGTTGTTGGTGGATTGGGTGTCGTATTCATCTATCTGGTCGGCGGCCCGACCATGGTGAACATCATCCCGACGCGGATTTTTCCACTGATGGCCAACCCGGATCTGGCTGCGATTCCATTGTTTATCTTCATGGCATCCATGCTCGAACGAGCCGGCCTGATCGAGGAAATGTTCGATGTGGTCTACAAGTGGATGGGTGGTCTTAACGGCGGCCTGGCCGCGGCGACCATTCTTGCCTCGACCATTCTCGCGGCGATGGTAGGCGTAATCGGAGCGGCCGTCGTAACCATGGGCATCATCGCCCTGCCAGCCATGCTCAAACGCAACTACGACCACAAGATCGCGCTTGGATCGATCATGGCAGGTGGCACACTCGGCATTTTGATCCCGCCGTCAATCCTTGCGATTCTCTATGCCGTGGTCGCACAACAGTCCGTAGGTCAGCTCTATCTCGGCTCGATACTTCCCGGGTTAATGCTCTCCGGAATGTATGTGGCCTACGTGCTGGTACGCACCTGGCTCAATCCAAAGCTCGGGCCCGCGCTGCCAAAGGAAGAGCGTGTGGATTTATTCGGCAAGCTGAAGCTGCTGGGCAGACTGATTGCGCCAGTCATTCTCGTCTTCCTGGTGCTGGGGCTGCTGTTCGGCGGCATCGCCACGCCGGTGGAAGCAGCAGGTATCGGATCGTTTGGTGCAATCATCGTATCGATGTTGCACAAGCGCTTCTCGCTGCAATCACTGCGCGAAGCCTCCATCACGACAGCCCGCGCGTCGGCAATGGTGCTGTGGATTATCTTTGGCGCATCGATCTTCGTCGGATTTTTCATCCTCCAGGGCGGCCAGGCCTTCATTACCGAAAGCATCCTCAGCACCGGCCTGAACCCTTACGGAATACTGATCGTGATGATGGTAATGCTGGTGTTTCTCGGCATGTTCCTGGACTGGGTCGGTATCCTGCTGCTCACGGTGCCCATCTTCATACCCATTATCAAGTCGCTCGAGTTCGGCGGGTTGTTCGGCCTGCCGGGTGTCGACAGCAGTGTCGTGGTTCTCTGGTTTGGTGTGCTGTATCTGGTCAACATGCAAATGTCGTTTCTCAGTCCGCCATTTGGTTACGCGCTGTTTTACCTGCGAGGTGTTTGCCCGCCGGAGATCAGTATGGCAACCATATTCAAATCCGCACTGGTGTTCCTGTTGATTCAGGTGATCGGATTGTTCCTGTGTATCGTGGTGCCGGGAATCGTTACCTGGTTGCCTTCGATGGCGTACAGCTGACGCTACTGCCCGGTGGCGCCAGCCGCCGGGCTCCGCTTTGACTCGCCTTGTAGAAGAAAAAAGCCCGCTGAGAAGCGGGCTTTTTCGATCCGGCGAGACCGGGAGACATCCGTATCGACTACAGGCACAGCGTTGTTGATCGCCTCCTGACCGTTCCCGTCTGCGCGCTCAGGGACCAGCGGCAACTTCTTGTCCTGCGCATGAGGTGCGCGAAATTCCGGGAACCGGCTTCAATCGCAATCGACAGCATTTCCCCGATTCCAGATTCGGGCTGGTGTTTGGACCGCACAACGCGCAACTCCCACGCTCCCTCAGCACAGAGGCCGCACCTGCTCCCTGAACTGCCCCACCAGCGCAATCAGGGGTCGAGTTTGAAAATGATCAGCTGATCGGCTTTGTAGGTCGTGCCATCGCGTTTGAACTGATACTTTTTCACCGCTTTCAGCACTTCCTCTTCAAATACGCCGGGCGGTTCCGAAATCAGGATCTCCACGTCACTGACACTGCCATCGAGATCGACACTCAGCCTCACCTTCACCCGGCCTTCGATCTTCTGGTCTTCTGCCTCCCGCGGATACTTGGGCTTGACCTTACGTACCGGCTTCACGTCCTGGAACACCGAGGGCAATGGCGGCAACTCCGGTGGTTCGGGCTCCGGCTCGGGTTCCGGTTCGGGTTCGGGTTCCGGTTTCGGCTCCGGTTTCGGCAGCGGGATATTTGACGGCACCTCATCAGGCAGCGGCTTCGGCGGCTCAATCGGGGTGACGTTTTTCACCACTTTGGGTGGCTTCGGCTCGGGCTTCTCCTCCTCTTTGGGCTCTTCGGGAGGTGGCGGCAGCTCTTCCAGTGCGGGCGGCGGCTCATCGAGAATGACAGACATCATTTCGACTGGCGGCGGTTCATCGAAGGACGGCAGAAACGACCAGTCGACACCATAAATGAGAAAGGGAATGATGATTTCAATGCCAAACGCAATAATCAACGCGCGCCAGAATGGCAGCGACTGCTTGTCACCGAGCTGGTCGGTTGCCCATAATGCCCCCCGGCCCGAGAACTTCGGACCACTCATGACCGGCTCTGCCTGCGAGCGACAGGTTTTTCAGTGCGTCGCAACACTAGTTGGTTTCAGCTGCTTGGCTCTCGGCGGTCGCAGCAATGCCCACCGAGTTGATTCCCGCTCCGCGCACGCTGTCCATGACACGGATCAGTGTCTGCAACGGAACCTCCTTGTCGCCGGCGATAATGACTGAAATCTGCTGGTCCTGCTTGAGTTCGACCAGTTTCTCCGTGAGCGCTTCCTGCGTCACGGTGTTTCCGTCAACCACGATGTTGCTGTCCCTGGTGACACCAACCGTGATGGTCGAAGTCTTGATTTCCTTGGTTGTTTTCGAGCCCGGCAATTCCATATCGACCCCGGTACCGGCAATCATCTTCAGCGAAATCACGACAAAGAACACGAGCAGGAACATCATGATGTCGATCATCGGAATGACTTCAACGCGCGGTTTCTCCGCGGTGTAATAGCCGGTGCGGGCCCGGCGCGTCATTCAGCACTCCCGCTCTTCTTCGAGGCTACTTTGCCACTATGTGCTTCGCTGGCCGAAACACCGTGATGCGCAGATCCGCCGCCATGGAAGCGATTGAGCACCATCACCCGCAGCAAATCCATCTGGTGCAGCGCCAGCCGCAAACGTTTGTTGAAGTAGTTGAGAAACAGCACCGCAACAATCGCGATGAGCAGACCAGCTCCGGTGGCTACCAGAGCTTCGGCGATACCACCCGTTACCATCTGCGTAGCAGCCTGGCCGGTTCCGGATGTGCCCAGAATGTCAAACGCGTGCACCATTCCGATGATGGTGCCAAGCAGTCCCATCAACGGTGCCAGCGTGACCGACGTATCGAGCACCCAGATGTTCTTGTCGATCTTGGGCATCTGCCACATGATGGCTTCATCGATATGCCGGTCCATCGTATCGACGTCGTCACCACGCGATGCCAGCGCGGACGAAATAATCGAGCGCTGCAGGGAACCTTCGTAATGCGCCTCGAGTTTCTCGAGTTTCTCGACGTTCTGATACTCGATCAGATGCAGATCGTGCTCCATGGCGAGGCCCGATTTGAGCGCGTTATGAAAAAAGTACGCGCGCTCCACGATCACTGCCAACGTGATCAGCAGCAATACGCCCATCAGCGGCAACAATCCGCCCGACATGACGCTCAACTGGATGACTTGTTCTAACATGCTCTCCCTTTCCTGATCGATACGGTGCGCACCACGGCAAGCACCTCGTACTCACATTTCTGTTTCACAATTCCGAGCCCAACAACGCGTACCACTATCGCCGTGGGTCAACTCCTGTGCTACGGCCAGATGTGAACCAATCCGTCACCGGCTTTCTTGCGATCTCTGCTATCTCTATTGTGTAACCGGCGGATAGAACGGCATGCCGTAACGCTCGACAATGCGCTTGATCTCTCCGGATTCAAGCATCTCTTCAATTGACTGGTCGATAAACTTCTTGAAATCCACTTCGCGACCCTTGACCACCCAGGCACTGTCCCACCGCATTTCCGGCAACGGCACATAGCCTTCGACCATTTCAAATTCAGCCTCGGGCCGGTCCAGCTTTGCTTGCGAAATCGAGCCTGACCAGATCATGCCTGCGTCTACGCTGCCGCGTACCATTGCGTCGATCACCCGAAAATTCTGGAAGAACGATTCGTGGGGGATACCGTGCTCCGCGGCATACTCACTCATTGGAGACAGCGCCGGCAGCCCTACTTTCAGTCCCAGACGCTTGATATCGTCCAGTGTTTTCGCTTTTTTGCCCTTACCCTGGGTAACGAGTACGAAGCCAGTGCTCATGAATGGCCGGGTGAATTGCAGACCGTTAGGATCCATGTGATGATCGTCACCGGTTATGGTCAGCCCCATGACCAGATCACAACTGCCTTTGTTGATCGACTGGTCGTAAGCACCACCCGGCGCACCGGGCCCGAAACGGGTGGCCATGTTGACCCACATCATATTCACGGTCCATCCGTGCTTCTCCGCAATCGCGTTCAGCAACTCGATCTCGAGGCCAGCCGGCTCGTTGTTTCGGGCGGTGCGCGAAAACGGCCAGAACCAGCCATCGGCGCACGCAATGATGGTCCCCATGGTCTCTACCCGGGTCATTGCGTCGACCTTCTTGAGTTCCACCGGCACGCCGATCGGCGAATAGCTCTTGTAGCCCGATCGATACAGCTTGTCGGAGAGCGGGTCGAATACCTCGGGTTTGGTGTAGCCCATCTTCGGGCCGCGATTGCGGCCGTACACGTACTCGGGGTGCAGTTCAAACAGCTCGGTATCGCCACTTTCCTGCGCGACGCTTGTCGATGGCAGCGCGCCAGCAAGAGCCAGCAAAAATATCGGTACTACCAGACGAATATTCATTAACACTCTTGTCATTCCCGGGGAACATTCGCCGTATGGCGGATACCGTAACAGCCATCCTCAGCGACTCCCGTCAAGCAACCAAAAAACGCACTGCCGAGCCACACTTGATGGCCCGTCCTGCCCACGCCGGATGGTCACACCTGTAAAATCAGCCAGCAATGCTATCGTAAAAGTGACCGCAATGCTCACCAATGACCGACGGGAAGTCCGGATGCAAAAGCCCTGGCCGGCTGGACGCAGACTATCCCGTGGCACCTCTGCTCGGATCGACGCCTCTCCCGCGAATGGCCAAGATGTGCAAATATGCAGCATGCGGCGCAGCGTTACGCCTTTTGCAAACATGACAAAAAACGAGGTTGCCCTGAAGATATGGTGATGCGCAAACAGATATTCAAAACCAGACCCCGCCTGGTCTCGCCATTTCCTGTAGCGGTGGCGCTGATCTTCAGCATGGTTTGTGTACTGGGTGGCTGCTCCAGCCTCTCACTTCCCGGCTCCGGGCTTTCGGGGCGCCTTGAACAGAACGGCTATTCGTTCATGCCGCCATCTGACTCGGGCTGGTTTATTGCCGACCGAACATCCGAGCGCATCGCGCTGGCCAAACTGGGCCGGGTAGAAGGCCAGACCTTTCTGATTGAAGGTTCACTGCTGGCACTGAACGACCTGCGGGAACCGGCCCGGCTCGCAAGATTCGTCAAGGAAATGCACGACCGCGACCTGCCGCGGCCGCGGTTCCGCGTCCAGGAACACGAGGTCACAGATGTACGCGTTGCCGGAGCGCAATGCGCACTGTCGCATATCGTCGCTGAAGACCGGGACCCGGAAACCGGGAGCAACGTCGTCACGGCAATGCTGGTCGAGACGGTCGGAACGGTCTGCATCCACCCAGCGGATGCAAGCGTCGGTGTTTCCCTGAGCTATTCACATCGCTCCTTCCCTGAAGATCGGGACCGGAGTTTCGAGGGCGCTGCAACGCCGTTACTGCAGACCCAGCAGTTCGACGACTTGAACAAACAGGCCGGAGGCTGACTTGCCCGACGTCGGCCGGCATTCATGTCCCGGATAACGATTCAATGACCAGTAGTTTGATTGATCCCGATTCGAGCGAAATTTCGAGGCGTAGCGATATCGCTGCGAAACGGATCCTCGACCAGCACGCGAACCGTCTGCCGTTTTCGCGTCTGCCTGATGACTGCACCCCGCGAAACGATGCGGAAGCGTATGCAACGCAAGAAGCCCTGCGGCAAATGCGCGAAGCCGAACTCGGCAAAACCGCCGGCTACAAGGTCGCCCTGACATCGACAGTAATGCAGGAGATGCTGCAGTACTTCTCCCCTTTCGCCGGCCCGCTACATGAGAACATGATCTACGCCAGCGGAGTGCGACTGGATCATTCCCGGTATGGTCGCCTGTGCATAGAGTGCGAGCTCGCAGCCGTTCTGGGCACTACGTTGTTGGCACGGAACGCGCCATATTCACGCGAGCAGATTGCCGATGCCGTGGTGACCATCGCGCCGGCACTCGAACTGGTCGATGACCGCAACGCCGACTACAAGGATATTTCGACGCTGGTTCAGACGCTGATCGCAGACAATGCCTGGAACGCCGGCGTTGTCCTCGGGCCCGCACTGCATGACTGGCGGCATCTGGATCTGGCCAACCTTCACGGTGAGGTCAGCATCAACGGCAAACTGACCGGCGAAGGCCGCGGCCGTGACGTCCTCGGCCACCCCTTTGAGGCACTAAGGTGGCTGGTCAACACGGTTGCCGAACAGGGCAGGGATGTACACAAGGACATGGTGGTGATGACGGGCACCATGATCGCCACCCAGTTCGTGCAGCCCGGTGATCGGCTGAGATTCACCGTTGACGGTCTGGGTATGGTCGGCGCCGACATCGATTAGCGGAAGCTGAATGCCGGATGCGATGCCCGGAAGCGCAGTACGCTGCAATGCATCTGGCTTCAACGACTCGAATAGAGAACAATCCTCAGGGATGACGACTCGTGCTCACTAAATACCAGCAACCACATACTGGTGGAATCATCGGCGCAATCTGGCGCTGGTTTGATCGCAGCGTTCTCGCGCTGGGTCGGGAATTTCGTCTGAGTTTCATGCCGCCGCTGATGGTCTACATGGCCGCCGGGGTAGCCGGCATTACCAGCGTCGTCGGCGCATTCTACGTAAAGGAACGCCTCGGACTGTCAGCTGAATTTCTTGCAGCACTTGGCTTCTGGGCGACATTACCCTGGGCTTTGAAAATGCCGATGGGCCATATGGTTGACCTGATGTGGCGCATGAAAGGAATCTTCGTTTACATCGGCGCAGGCATGATCGCCACCAGCCTGCTGATCATGATCGGCTTGCTCGGTTACACCGATGCCATGCTGGCACTCGCACCGGCAGAAGCCTGGTACGTCCTCGCAACCCTTCTTGCTCCGGTCGGCTATGTCGTTCAAGACGTCGTTGCCGATGCCATGACCGTTGAAGCTGTACCGCGCGTCGATCGCGACGGCAAGCCGTACCCGGCAGCCCAATCCAAATCGATGCACACCACCATGCAATTGCTGGGGCGCGTTGCCATCATTGGCGGTCTGACCCTGGTTGGCCTGGTCAATGTCGTGTTGCTTCAAGGCGTGGGGGAATTGCCGGATGCGCAGAAAGCCCTGGCCTATCTACGCATCTACGAACTGGCGCTGATCATTCCGCTAATCTCGGTGTCGGGCGTATTGCTGGCGAGTTGGCTTCGACATCAAAGCATCGCACAACATGTCAAACAGGGTCGAACCCGCAAGCAATCGGTTGAACTCATCGACGTCCATTCAGAATCACCGCCGGTAAACTGGTGGATCCTCGGTGGTGGACTTGCCTTCGTAGCATTGTCGATCGGTGTGGGTCTCGGAGAGGTTGCGGCAGCCCAGGAGATCGTCTTCGCAACCTCGATGGCAATCGTAATCTTCCTGATTACGCAGCTCACCCGGGAACTGGATTCGCAAGCGCGTAACCTACTTGTCGGCACCGCCATCATCATATTTGCGTTTCGCGCCGTCCCCACAACCGGCGCCGGCACTTCGTGGTGGATGATGGACGATCTCGGGTTCGACCCGCAATTCTTTACCGTGCTATCACTGATCGCCTCGGGACTGACTTTGTTCGGCATCGTAATTTTCCGCCGCTTTATGGCGGAGCGCTCCATTGCCTACATCGTGGGCGCACTGACCATCGCAGGGGCGCTCCTGATGTTGCCCGACATCGGCATGTACTACGGCCTGCATCATTGGACCGCAGAGGTAACCAATGGCGTTGTCGATGCCCGATTCATTGCCCTGATAGACACTGCCATCGAATCGCCCCTCGGGCAGATTGCAATGATTCCGATGCTTGCATGGATCGCCAATTCCGCGCCCCCCCGCCTCAAAGCCACGTTTTTTGCGGTCATGGCATCCTTCACCAATCTGGCCCTGTCGGCATCACAGCTTGGAACCAAGTATCTCAACCAAATCTTTGCCGTGACACGCGAAGTTCGCGACCCGGTATCACAGGAGATCGTCGTGCCCGCCGACTACAGCGAACTCGGCATGCTGCTTATTACAGCAACATTAATCGCCTTGATATTACCGATACTCACAATCTTTCTTGTGAGACTCAGCCCCCTGCGCAACGCTTGAGTTTGCCAATCGTGTTCAAACGCTATCGCTTCACTTTCACCACAACCGCCGACAAGGCACTCGCCAGCCTTGACAGGGCCATTGCCGCCAGCCCGGGTTACGGTATGACCATCGACGCCAGTGGGCGCATCAAGGTGTTTCGCAGCCAGGGCGTCGCCCTGCTAAACGGCTTCTTTCCCGTATTCGTCGGCCGTTTCAACGCCACTGCTGACGGATCGGCTTTATGCGGCGGGTTTCGCTTCCATCTGCTCGCTATCGGACTGTTTTCCGGCTTTGTCGGAACATCGGTGTTCAGCTTGATGGATTTACTGTTCTCGCCCGACCTCACCACGATTGATCTTCCCGAAGACTGGAAGTCACAGCGGATCCGGTTCGAACTGCAATTTATTGTGTTCGCTTTGCTGTCCGCCGTATTCGCATGGTTGGCTGGCAAGCCGATGCGCGAGCGCATCACGTCGATTTTCGCGAGCGCAACCTCGTGGAATTCCGCCGACAAGACCACCCGGGATTGAGCGAGCATCTCGAGGAGCGGAGAATCCCCATGACCTTCGAAGCAACACTGAAATCAACAATCACCTGCCCGGAGTGCGGTCACCGCGAAACGGAAACGATGCCGACCGATGCCTGCCAATGGTTTTACGAATGCAAGGGCTGTGGCGTCGTGATCAAGCCGGTACTGGGCGATTGCTGTGTTTTTTGCTCGTATGGCACCGCCCCGTGCCCACCGGTGCAAGCAGACAAAGGGGCATGCCACAAATAATCTTTTCTTTGTTCTGGCGAGCGCCGCACTGGAGTTGGCCGCGCTCTTGCAGCCAAGATTCATTGGCGCTGCCTACATAATTTGCCGGGCACTCGGAAAACTTATCGGAGCCAGACTCGGCGGAGAACTTGCACGCGCGGACCGCAATACCGAAAACTGGATGGGATTGGCATTATTGCGGCAGGCGGGTGTGGCCATCGGCATGGCGCTGGTGGCATCGAATTTTTTGCCCGAACACCGGCAAATAATGCTGTCAATCGTAACAGGCCCGACAGTGCTCTTCGAAAACATCGGCCCGGTGTTCACAAGTCTGGTGATCATGCACACGCAAAGCATCTGAAGCGCCGACCTGCCGCCCCCCCCGGGGATGGATATCGTTTACTGTGGCATCAACGGGCTACAGTTCTTGATCGTCACCCGTCCCTGCAGCAGATTACCCCGTGAATATTCATTGAACAAGCAGGTGTTGGTGGCCGGATCATAGTTCTCTATCCACAGATTGTCGTCCTTCCATGTCGCAGAGATATGACGCTGGCCATCCGGCACCGTCACCGTCATCACGCCGCCGTAACGCTTGACGAATACCTGCTGAAAATGAAAGTAATAAGCGCCCCAGCCGCCAATGAGTATGACGGCTGTTGCAATGAGCGCCGCCTTGAGATTGTCCATCTTGATGCCGACCACGACCAGTGTCGCGATAACAAGACCAATAACAATTCCCCAATATCCATAAGTAATCATTGATGTTCTCCGGCTTGTTCCAAGCACTCACGGTTTTCGCTATCGAAACCGCGTCATTTAATACATACTAATTGAAATTCCCGATACAGTGCGTGCGTTCACGCGCGCTGAACCGCGTGGTTACGTTCATCGCAATACGTTAGCCTTACGGACGCATGAATTTCGAACTGACACCCGACCAGGAACGCATTCGCGAAGCCGTGGCCCATGCTTGCCAACGCTTTGGCGACGAGTACTGGCTGACATGCGATCGCGAGCATCGCTTTCCGTCGGAGTTCCACCAGGCGATGGCGTCCGGGGGTTGGCTCGGCATTGCCATGCCGCAAGCCTATGGCGGTTCCGGATTGGGTATCACAGAAGCGGCAATCATGATGCAGGCCATCGCCCGGTCCGGCGCGGGTTTCAGTGGGGCATCGGCAATCCATATGAATATCTTCGGGCTCAATCCCGTTGTCGTTTTTGGCAGTGACGATCAGAAACAACGCATGCTCCCGCCGCTGATCGATGGAAGCGAGCGTGCGTGTTTCGCGGTCACCGAGCCCGATACCGGACTGAATACAACCCGGCTCAAGACAAGGGCGCAGAAACGGGGTAAGCATTACATCGTGTCGGGGCAAAAGGTATGGATATCGACAGCCCAGGTTTCGCAAAAGGTGCTTTTGCTGGCGCGCACCACCCCGATTGACCAGTGCGCAGAAGGTGAACACGGCTTGTCGTTGTTCTATACAAATCTGGACCGGCAGTACGTAGAGATTCGCGAAATCGAGAAAATGGGACGGCACGCCGTCGACTCGAACCAGGTGTTCTTCGACGGATTGCCTGTACCGGAGGAAGATCGCATCGGTGAAGAGGGCCGCGGCTTCGAGTACATCCTGCACGGCCTCAATCCTGAACGCATTCTGATCGCAGCAGAACTGGTCGGACTGGGCCGCTGCGCACTGAATCGGGCAACGGATTACGCGCGCGAACGCATCGTGTTTGACCGGCCTATCGGAAAAAACCAGGCGATACAGCATCCGCTAGCAGAGAACTGGATGTCTCTGGAAGCCGCCGATCTGATGGTTCAGAAAGCCGCCTGGTTATACGATGACTCGAAACCATGTGGTGCCGAAGCGAACAGCGCGAAATATCTCTCGGCCGAAGCGTGTTTCAACGCCTGTCAGCAGGCGGTGATGACGCTAGGGGGCTATGGTTACGCTCAGGAATACCACGTCGAACGATATCTGCGCGAAGCGTTGATCGGTCGAATCGCACCAGTGAGCCCGCACCTGATTCAGTGCTACATCGCCGAGCGCGTACTCGGCTTGCCCCGCTCCTACTAGCTCGCTGCGCGTGAGCGGCGTCGCGCGGCCGCTGCTGCCCTGGCACGCCAGCGTTCTCGTGCGCCGCTGATCCTTTTGACGACGCTTTGCCCGAAAGTAGAGTCCCGGATTTCGCTCACCACCTCGACTTTCTGGGTTCGGGTGAGCTCGGGAGCTTTCTTGAACGATACGTAACGCTTCAGTGCGGCCTGAACATGAGTGCGCATCAGCGCAACGTTGACCGGCTTGTTGAGAAACCGGAAGACCTGAGCCTCATTGATCAACTCAATTACCAGCTCCGAATCGGAAGCGGATGTCACTACGATCGTGAGTATCTGTGGATTTTCCTGCTTCAGCAGCTTCAGCATCGTCGTCAGCTGGTCTTGCGCAAAGTCGACATCGGTAATGACCAGCGCGATTTCCTGACGCTGCATCACTTCGATGGCGGCGTCGACCGACCCTGCATAGGTAACCGGACATGTATTGCCGACCAGTTCCTTGACGACTCTGCTCATGTCCTCGTTATGATCGATCACCATCACACCCGCTTCCAGGCGTTCCGGTACGCTCACATCATCATCGATATTTGCGTTTGCGAGCTCCAGGCCGATCGTTACTGCTTCTCCCATGATGTTCCTGAGCTCGGTGTTGTCCCACGGCTTGCTGATAAACCGGTACACCTCACCGTCATTCATTGATCCAACGATTGCGGCAAGATCAGAATATCCGGTGAGCAGCATACGCACGGAGTTGGGCGATATCTCTCGCGAGCGCCGTAGAAATTCCACGCCGAGCATCTCCGGCATTCGCTGGTCGCTGACGATGACGTGCATGTCGTACTTGCTGACAAAGTCCAGCGCCTTCTGGCAGTCAGTGGTCGTAAAAACGTGATAACGATCCCGAAACAGCGATTTCAGGGCGCTAAGGATGCGCTCCTCGTCATCGATAAACAGCACCCGCGCCTTGCGCACGCTCCTGTCCAGGCTGATCGAGCTACCGGCGTTCGCCGCCGGTGGCAATATAGCCGGGCTCATAAGATCTCCGGCACCAACCGCAGCACCGGCTGGCGTTGCGCCAGGATTGAGCAGGCGCACTGCGTCAAGAACTGCTACACCCGAACTGCCTTGATTCAATCCATTGTCGTTCGGCTTAAACCCGCCCGGCGACCCGTCCGCTCCTGCGTCTGTTGGTGACACCGGCTCTCGCCCCAAAGCGCTTTCCGGCATCCTGCCCATGCCAATGCCCACAGTGGCCGCACCGTCGATGGCGTAGCGAAGTTGCAGTGCAAACTCCTCAGCCGTCTGAAACCGGTCCTGCGGCTTTTTGGCAAGCGCACGCTGCAACACCCTGTCGACCGCCGGTGACAACTTCAGGTTGAGCATCGATGGGTTTTCCGGAAGCTCGTTCAGCACCTTCTGCATTACCTGGGCGCTGTTGCCGGAGAATGGCCGCTTGCCGGTAAACAACTCGTACGCGATCACGCCAATCGCGTAAATATCAGTTACCTTTGTGACGTCACTACCCAGAAGTTGCTCGGGTGACATGTAGTACAGCGTGCCAAGTACATCCCCGACCTGGGTCAGGCTCGACGACTCGGTGCGCGCAATACCGAAATCTGCAATCTTGACGGCACCTTCTTCGTTAATGAGGACGTTGGATGGTTTGATGTCCCGATGCACAACGCCCTGCGCATGCGCGTGGCCCATGCCCTCGAGAATCTGCCGCAGAATTTCGCCGCTTTCCTTGAGCTGATAGGTAACGCCTGCCTTCAGATGCTCGAGCAGTGTGCGTCCCTTGACCATTTCCATGACGATGTAGGCCAGCTGATCGTCTTCCGCGTAATCGTAAATCTGTACGATACTCGGGTGCATCAATCGCCCAACCGCCTTGGCCTCGTGCCGAAAACGTTCGATAGCGTGCTTCAGATCGTCTGAATCGTGATCTGATTTGGTAATCGCCTTGATGGCTACGCGACGGTCGATGGCCTTGTCATAGCATTTGTAGACAATGCCCATGCCGCCACGGCCGAGTACTCCCTCAACAGCGTATTTTCCGATTTTCTTCGGGATATCCATCGGTCGTTATGCGCCCTGCGTAGCGGTTCCGGCGTTGACCGGAGCATTGAGCGGCAGGAACACGGTAAAGCGGGTGCCTTTGCCGACAGTCGTTTCAACGTCGATGCGGCCACCGTGTTGCTGAACGATCTTGTATGAAATCGACAGACCAAGTCCCGTGCCCTTGCCAATATCCTTGGTGCTGTAAAACGGGTCGAATATTTTCGGAAGGACGTCCTCCGGAATACCGGTTCCGTCATCTTCGATGTCGATGGCAACACCGTCGCCCTGCTTGCGTGAGCGAACCACGATCTTGCCTCTGCCGCGCTTGAGCGCCTGGGCTGCGTTGGTGATCAGATTGAGAAACACCTGGTTGATCTGCGAGGGTGAGCAATGAACAAACGGTATGTCACCGAGTTGCCTCTCTACCGAAACCGTCTTGAGTTGATGCTTCGCGAGTGCAAGCGTGCTGGTAATTCCTTCGTTGAGATTGAACTGCGTTGCCTTGCTGCGATCAATGCGACTGAAGTCCTTCAGGTTGCCGACAATTTCCGACATCTGGGTGGTGCCGTGAACACCGTCTTCCACCAGACCCTGGAGTTCTTCGATGACTTTCCCTTGCCTTAGTTTCAACACCTGCTGCGTAACAGAACTGAACTGCTGGTTCAGTGCTTGCGGATTGGCACTAGCGCCAGCTTGCAATAGCGCGAGCAAGCGCTCCGTTTCCTCGACGGTGCTGCCAATTTCGGGCAGTCTCTCCGACACGCTTCCAAGGCTGTTCTTGACGTAAGCCAGCGGCGTATTGATCTCGTGCGCAACGCCCGCGACCATTTGCCCGAGCGAAGACAGTTTTTCTGACTGTATCAGCTGCGCTTCAGATTCCTTGAGCTGTTTCAGCGCAGCCGACAATTCTCCGGTACGTTCCCGCACCCGACGTTCCAATCTGACATTCGCCGTCCTGATCTTGACACCCAGCCAGGCAACCAGTGACAACAGCGCTGCCGCATAGGTGATCAGAAATACCCGGTAGATCTCCTTCTCTTTGATTGTCGCTTCGAGTTCCTGGCTGTACGCCATCACCATGTTTTCCAGCCGCGGCCCGGAGGTCAGGCGCCCGATCTGGTCAAGGACACGCATCTGGGCAACCTTGTGATTCAGTAGTTTACGTCCCGCATCAACGGCAAGGCGCGCCTGCGCCAGCAGCACTTGCGGATAGCGGCCGGCGACTGACTCCAGGTTTGACAGCGCCGTATACAGCGCGTTGTAAGCCTCTTCCTGGCCGAGCTGAAAGTAGACCGGCGCGACGACCTTGACCTGGTCAATGGACGACTCGAGACGGGTCGAATCGACACTAAGCTGCGAGGCCAGAGGGAGAAGGCCGTCAGTATATGTGCGCAGCGCGGCCAGCGACTGCCTCGCCGCGTTGTGTTCGGACTTGAATTTTTCAACCAGCCGGCCCTTGTTGCGAATTTCGTCAGCCAGTTCCGCCAAACCGGTGTTCAGCGCAACACTGCCGGTGTTCCAGGCAGCTTCCGTAAGTGCATTCAGGGCGGTTTCCGCAACTTCCCTTCGATCCGGCGGTAACGCTGCGTCAACATCCGACACCATACTCGCGCGCAGCACGTCAACGTCCCAGTGCCCGTCGAACTCCTTGAGTTCTCGCAGCAGGCTGGCGATCCGGTTTGGCTCACGCAGATCAATTGACTCGGTCTTCGCGTACAGGATCGCCAGCCCGCCCACCAGCGAGAATCCCAGCAGCAGCCATCGAAGATTGCGGAAACTAAGCGAAGTCGGTAGCTTCATTCTTGTCTTTGCCGGCAGTTTCGAGCCGGGGCGTTAAACCGATACCAGTCCTGCGAAGTCATATATCGTCCAGAGGAGTCGCGACCCTCATGACCGCGTCCTTTTATATTGTTTAAAATCAATTTATTGCGATTTCCATTTTTTGGCCCAGGCACTCTGATTCATACCTAAGCAATCAACGGTCCTCCCCCTGCAAGACCACTATCCCGTGCTGACTCCACCCTACGTGGCAGTGACGGAAGGGCTGGTAAGACCGATGCCGCAAACACCCGCGCATCGGCTAGGATAGACTTTCATACCCAATGTTTTCAGGGCTAAAACGCCTTGATTGAGACGGAAAAATGACGCGTCTGGAAGTGTTCCCGCTGGCCCTTGGGGCGGGCAAGGAAGACAGGGATGATGTACCCGGAAACGCCGGAAGAAATAGCGCAGATCTCATCGGCGCTGAAATATCGGGCGTCGACATCTCAGCACCCCTGTCCGGGAATACCGTCGATTCGATACGCCAGGCGTTTCTGGAGCACCTCGTCGTCGTCTTCCGGGATCAGCAACTCACCCCTCAGCAATTACTCGCTTTTGCCCGCCAGTTCGGCGAACCAATGGCCTATCCTCAGTTGACGGGCCTGGCGGGCTGCCCGCTGGTCACACCGGTAATCAAACTCGAACATGAAACGATGAATTTTGGTGGTATCTGGCATTCAGATACCGCTTATCTTCAATGCCCGCCGATGGCGAGCATGTTGTACGCACTGGAAACACCGCCGGCGGGTGGCGATACATTGTTCTCCGACCAATATCGTGCGTATGAGAGCCTGCCTGCCGAGATCAGGAACACAGTGGACACACTGGTTGGCGTCAACACCTCCGCGAAAGCCGAAGCATCAAGGACACGTGAAGTTCGACAGCGGGACGCGGGTGATCGGCTGAAAGTGCTGGTTGCCAAACACCCGGTTGTTCGCACTCACCCCGAAACGGGACGCAAATCGCTATACGTCAACTTCGGCCACACTACCCACTTCGACGGATGGACCGAAACCGGGAGCGCGCCCTTGCTCGCCACCTTGTTCGAACACCAGACCAGACCCGAACTGATCTGTCGCTTGCGCTGGAAACCGGGATCGCTCGCGTTCTGGGACAACCGCTGCACGCTGCACTTCCCGATAAACGACTACCAGGGCTATCGGCGCGTAATGCATCGGGTCACTCTTGCCGGCGACAAGCCCTTCTGAGGCCGGGACCCGGCAAACGAAGTCGCGCCAAACCAGCAATACGGGTCGCCTTCGGTAGGGCCATCGCATCGTACCGGCGATCACCGGCTCAAACCAATCTGCCCGTGTTCAGATCCGCTTCAACCAGTCGCGTAGCGCCGCCGTTACTTCTTTCGGGCGTTCCAGGCTGGAAATATGACCGCACTCTTCGATCACAACGAGTTCGGAACCAGGGATCAGTGCGGCCATTTCTTCGTGTTGAGACAACGTCGTAAGGGCGTCCTGCCTGCCGCATAAAACCAGGGCCGGAACGCGCACTTGTCGAAGATCATCACGGCTGTCGGGGCGAGAAATAATGGCCTGCTGTTGGCGCACATAGGCGTTGACGCCGACACGCTCGGCCATTTCCGTGACAACTTGCACCAGAGCTTTATCCTCTTGCCGGGAAGGATGCATCAGTAGCGGCAGCATCAGCCTTGTGACCGGCTGGAAGTTGCGTGCCGTCTGCGCAATACGGACCAGATCGTGACGACGTTGGGTTTCTTCAGGCGTATCGGCAGCCCCACGGGTATCGAGCAAGGCAAGTGCGCTCACGCGCTGCGGTGCCTGACGCATAATCTCCATGCAAACGTATCCGCCCATCGATAGTCCCGCTAGCGCAAAGCGATCGAACGGTACGTCACGGAGCACTGCCTGCGCCATTTCCGCCATGCTGTCTTCAGATAGCAGGGGCGAAACCCAGCAATCGACAATACCCGACAATGCCTGAACTTGAGGCGCCCATAAGGCACGGTCGCAAAGCAACCCTGGCAACAGCACGAGTCCTTGTTTCATGCGTCCTTGTTTCATGCGTCCTTGTTTCAACTGCAAAGCCGTTTCATTTACAACGCCCTTTTGATAACACGGTCAGCATGCCTGACAGAACGCTTTGCGCTTAGCTCGATTTACGCAGATTTCACCCACTCTCGAATATCCCATGGTTCGTAAAGTGTCCAGATGTAATCGCTGCAAGAATTCTCCCGCAGCCGATGAACATCCTGCTGGTCCGCCTCATCGATAAAGGCCTGGAAGACGGCTTCGCTGGGAAACTCGACCACAATCATGTATCGGCGTTCCACGTCGCCATGCAGGTTGCGAATCGGCTTCCATCCAGAACTGACGACGCGCCCGCCCATACCGTAGATGATTTTTCCCGCCTTGACCGAGTAATCCCGATAGTCGTTCTCCCGTCCAGGCAAAAGATTGAATACATTCAGTGCGTATACCATGCGGCTCCCCCGTCTTCAGTCTGTTTTGCATCTGTCATCGAGCCCGGTTTTATACCATGACCAACGTCAACCGAAAGGCCATGTGCCCCCTATGCCCATTGACGGCGCCTGATTCGCCCCAGCCGCATTCGCACCCTGATCGTATTGCCTCTACAATCTGCCCCAATAACCGTATCAACAAGAGGAGGAACAGAGTATGGCGACCAAGAACGTGCAAGTACTGCTTGCGAACCGCCCCGAAGGCTGGGTTAAGGAATCCGACTTCGACATCGTCGAAAACGACATTCCCAAGCCACAACCTGGCGAGATCCTGGTCGAGAACCACTGGCTGTCCCTCGACCCCTACATGCGCGGGCGCATGAGTGCGGGAAAGTCGTACGCCGCCGCAACTGAAATTGGTGATGTCATGACGGGTGGCACCGTCGGCAAGGTGATCGCTTCGCAAAATCCGAAATTCAGGGAAGGCGATATCGTTGTCGGATCGACCGGATGGCAACTTTATGCCACCTCGTCCGGTGAGGGAATCGCCAAAGTCGATTCAACCGCCGTCCCGCTCTCGGCGTATCTTGGCGTTTGCGGTATGCCCGGCGCGACCGCCTGGATCGGTTTGCTGGAGCACTGCGCACCGAAAACGGGGGAAACCGTACTGGTATCGGCGGCAACCGGCGCAGTCGGCAGCGTCGTCGGTCAACTGGCGAAAATGCAGGGGTGCCGCGCAGTCGGCATCGCCGGCGGACCGAAGAAGTGCGATTACGCAGTGAAAGAACTCGGATTCGACGCCTGTGTCGACTACAAGGCCGGGAATCTGTACGACGATCTCAAAGCTGCTTGCCCGGATGGCGTGGACTGCCTGTTCGAGAATGTCGGCGGCGAGGTCATGGATACAGCGCTGGCTCTGCTCAATCCATTCTCACGCGTTGCCCTGTGTGGACTGATCTCCGGCTACAACGCGACCGAACCTTACGGAATAAAAATGATTCGTTCGATCCTGGTAAACCGTGTAAACGTTCGCGGATTTATCGTCTTCGACCGCATCGACCTGTACCAGAAGGCAGTCGGCCAACTCGTTCGGTGGGTAGCGGAAGGAAAGATCAAATATCACGAGACTGTTGCCGAGGGAATCAGGACTGCGCCACAGGCATTTATAGGCATGCTCAAAGGCGAGAACCTCGGCAAGCAAGTGGTTAAACTGATCTGACCGCACACTCAGCGGAGGAATTGCAAATGAAGCACGCTACGGGTCTTCTTCACTCACGCCTTTGCGCTAAACACCTCGTTGTTGCCGCTGCACTCATTGCCGTGACGGGGCCTGTGTCAGCACAGGATCTGGCAACCAGGGTGGACCAGGACGTCACCAGCATGCAGGATCGCATCCTGTCGTGGCGGCGCGACATCCACCAGCATCCGGAACTTTCGAATCGCGAAACACGCACCGCTGCGCTGGTGGCCGCACATCTACGTGAATTGGGGCTGGAAGTACGCACCGGGGTCGCACACACCGGCGTCGTTGCCGTGCTCAAAGGCGGCAAACCCGGACCGGTCGTGGCCTTGCGTGCTGACATGGACGCATTGCCAGTGACCGAAGCAGTCGATGTCCCGTTCAAGTCAACAGCTACGGCGGAATACCTGGGTAACAATGTCGGAGTGATGCACGCGTGTGGACACGACGCACACACTGCGATCCTGATGGGTGTGGCCGAAGCACTTGCCCGCGTCAGGGATGAGTTGCCCGGCAGTGTGAAGTTCATATTCCAGCCAGCCGAAGAAGGGCCGCCCCCCGGTGAGGAAGGCGGTGCGATTCTGATGCTGAAAGAAAACGTGTTCAGCGATCCGAAACCGGACGCTATTTTCGGGCTGCATGTGATTGCCGGTTTGCACGCAGGCAAAATCACTTACCGGCCGGGACCATTGATGGCGAGCGCCGACTGGCTCTACATCACGGTCAAGGGGGCCCAGACACACGGAGCCTGGCCATGGCGCGGGATCGACCCCGTCATCACGTCCGCACAAATCGTCAGCGGACTACAAAACATCGTCGCCCGCCAGATCGACGTCTCCAAACAACCGGCGGTTGTAACGGTCGCTACAATTAACGGCGGCACGCGCAAGAACATCATTCCCGACAGTGTCGAAATGTCCGGCACGATCCGCACCTTCGACGAGGACATGCGATCTGACATTCACCGCCGCGTCGAGCACATCAGCAAAACGATCGCCAGCGCCAATGACGCCGAGGCAGAAGTCCGTATCGAGCAGGCAACCGCAGTCACTATCAATGACGAGGCACTCACCGAGAAGATGCTTCCAAGTCTGCGGCGCGTGGCCGGCGCAGGGAACGTAGCGATACAACAACGCGTCATGGTGGCCGAAGACTTTTCCTATTTCCAGCAACAGGTGCCAGGGCTGTTCTATTTTGTCGGAATCACCCCACCCGACCAGGACCCGGGCACCGCTGAGCCCAACCATTCGCCACGCTTTTTCATTGATGAAGCGGGCGTGATCGTTGGTGCTCGTACACTGGCAGCACTCACTGTGGATTTCCTTCAGGCAGGCAAGTAGTGTCTGCCTTGCACGAGAAGCTGACCCGGTCGCTCCCCGAAGATGCCAACCGTTCCGGATGCAAGCTACCATAAGGCGATCGGAAGGCGAATGCGAAACAATCGTGTTTCAGGGGACTGTCTGCGGCTAAAACCTGCCGTCGTGATAACTGTGATGCATTGCAATTTGAAAATGGGAATGACGAAATGACACTGATGAATGCTGGCCGTTTCTTCGCGCTGATCTTCGTTCTGATAGCCGCGGGTTGTGCTTCGACAACATTGACCAATAGCTGGCGCGCGCCCGATTACAGCACCCCTGTTAGCAGTCTGGTGGTAGTCGGCGTGAGCAAACAGGCATCGGTGCGGCGCGTGTTTGAGGACGAATTCTCGGCGCAATTGCGCGCAAAAGGCGTGCGCGCCGTGCCAAGTTATACACTCGTACCGGAAGACGGGCCAATTGGAGAGGACGATCTGCGCTCTGCTGTCGAGTCCAGCGGTGCCGATGCGGTGATCATCACCAGGCTGGTCAAGATCGAGAACAAGGTCGCCGTATCACAACCCGGCCCGCCGATCGCAGCAAGGTACGACCCCTACTATTACGGCTACTACTCCAGGGCCTGGGTTGGCTACTACGAACCGCCCATCGTGCAGCAATACGACATAGTTATCGCGGAAACCACCGTTTTTGTAAATGAGCGCGCAGAGCCGGTTTGGTCAGGAACGACAGAAACGTTTGCCCCGGTAGACCTTAAGAAGGAAACAGCCGGTTTCGCCAAGGTTGTTATCGAGGCGCTGGCTAAGGAAAAACTGATCTGATTTTCGTCAGAAAGGCAAAGACGTAAAGATGCTGAAACCGGAAACGTCCTCGTTGCCGCGCACGGCAATACCGAGCCGGTCAACATTTATCCCGAGAACGGTAAACGGTTCCCTGGCAAGAAGGCTGATCAACAGCTCAGTCTCCTCCTGGATCTTGTTGTCGCGGTCGCTGATTTCTGCGAAGTCCAGTCTCTTGAAGTAGTAATAGTACGCGGGCAGGACGCTCACTACGATCGCACGGCCGAACAGCTTGCCGCTAACAGGTATTTCGATATCGAATCCGATTGCGAACAGACTCAGTGGCTCATGCGGGCCGCCACTAGGGTGGTAGCCTGCCAGACTCAGTATGTTCACCAGCGACAGTGCGCTGCGCTTGCGTTCTCCGATAAGAAAGCGGCTGCGTATTCCGACATCGTAAATCCACGCGGATTCATCACCACCCAGTTCCCACCCCGCTCCAGCCGACACATACGGTTTGAGCAGCCAACGCGGCATCACTTTCTTCTCGAATTCGATTCCCGGGACGGCGCTGAAGGTACTGATTCGGTTGGGTAATCCGTTTTCGATAACATCATCGAAATCGAAGTCGTAGAAACCGAAAGAGATCGGGAGCGTAATTCTCAGACCCCACTGATCTTCCCCAGCTTCGCGCATGGTAAAGGACAGCGGCGCTTGCAGCACCCCGACGGTTCTGTCACCAGCTGAGTAAATCCCCGTCCCGTACGTCGCCGCGTAATACCAGTTGATCAGTTGCTGGTCGTCTTCAACTGCACGCGTTTGCGCACTGGCCACAGACATCGTTGCGACACAACAGAGGGATGTTGTCAGGAGTCGCCGCCACATCAAAGTGCCCACCCGCCGTTAACTCTTCACAATCGCCTGGAGCGCTAGGGGGGATTAACCGGTTCGACACGGTTCTGTTGCACGCGTACGCGATCACCCACATTCAATCCCGAGACATCGGACGCCTCCACCCTGACAAACCGGTCATCGTCAAATCGAACCACGATTTCGTATACCGTCCGTTCGAGCTGATTGCGCATTTTCTTGTCTCCGATGGCGCCGATCTGCGGCTTTGCCGACGGGTTACGCGTCAGCGGAATGTTGATGAACGGTCCCATAGGCGACGCTGTTTCTTCTACCGTCCTGGCGACTTCGCGTTCACTCGTAATCGCCTTGATCTCATAGATCACGCCGCATTCCATGCATGCCTGATTGACTGAAGGACCGGACAAGCTTCCTGTGTCCTGCGCAATGGCAAGATTCGAACACAAGAAACCCGGTAAGGCAGCAAATACGAAACGTGCAAGATGCATCAGGCGCATAACCCCGGTTACCGATATGAAAGGTTGAAGTTCAGCATAACCGAGCCACCCGGCACCAGCAACGGCCTCATAAGGTTTGCTCAGCCCGTGACCGGCACACGCCGTTCGTAGCGTGATGACATCAACGGCGAAGAAATCATGAAGTCAGCACTGGCCCGGTCGCACGCTACCGGCACATTCCAGACCACAGCGATACGTAACAATGCCTTGACATCGGGGTCATGCGGCTGCGGCTGCAGCGGGTCCCAGAAAAAGATCACAAAATCCAGCCGGCCTTCGGCAATCATGGCACCGATCTGTTGATCACCTCCGAATGGGCCGCTAAGCAGTCTGGTAATTGGCAACCCGATGCCGTCCTCAAGCAGGCCGCCCGTCGTCCCGGTGGCATAGAGGTCATGCGCCTCGAGCACTGCGCGATGGGTGCGTGCCCATTCCAGCAAATCCTGTTTCTTGTTGTCGTGCGCAATCAGCGCGACGCGTTTACGCGCTTCCATCATCGCGCCATGCATGACTTTTTCAGACACAGGATCCGCACCGAATCACGGCTTCGGGTTCTCCAGCCCGCCAACGTACATACGATTCCATGTCGGACTGATAATCAACTGGTTGATGCACGCTCTAGCCGGCAATTGCGCAATAAACAGGATGGTCGCACCGAGGTCTTCAGGCTGCAGCATCCTGCTTCGATCCTCCGCACTTGGCGGCACCGGACGTCGATCCATGATCGGCGTTGCGACTTCAGCGGGACAAATCGCGCAGGCGCGAATGCCGTTGATCGCCTCCTCCATATTAATGGTCTCGGTCATCGCTACCACCGCATGCTTGCTGGCGTTGTAAGCCGCACCCGTGAGCTTGGTGTGATACGCACCAGCCCATGATGAAATATTTATGACTACCCCGTCTTTGCGCCTGCGCATTCCGGGCAGTACCGCATGCGTCGTGTAGAACGAACCGTCGAGGTTGGTCCGGATGACATCATCCCAGCCTTGCGGTGTCTGGTTCTTCCAGTAACGATGCGGCACATTCATACCGGCGCTGTTGACCAGGATATCGATCCTGCCGTGGCGGGAAACGATGTTTTTCGCGGCCGTTTCAACGGCCGCCTTGTCGGCCACATTCAATGGTTCGATATCAACATCGAATCCACGAATGCGCAGTTTCTCGGCCTCCGGTTCCAGCACCTCCTTACGCCGCCCGCTCATCACCACCTTGGCACCCGCTTCTGCGAGTGATCTCGCGCCCGCCAGTCCGATGCCACTTCCGGCTCCGGTAACCCAAACAACCTTATCACTCAGATTCGACATTGATTCACCTTTCGAAGTAATTGCCAACAGCTACCGGAATCGGACCGGTCAGTCATCTGCAGGCGCAAATGCTTCGCGCAGCATCGCAGCACTTTCCGATATGGCACGTCGCGATGCATCTACCATGCCGCCCATCAAATAGAAACCGTGCACCATTCCCTCGTAGTTGGACAGCCGAACACGGTTGCCGGCGTGAATCAGCGCCTCGGCGTATTCCACGCCCTCGTCACGCAACGGATCATAACCGGCAACGACAATCAGCGACGGTGGTAACGATGAAAGGTCATCCGCCTCAAGCGGTGCGTAGCGGAAATCTGTCACATCTTTCGAACTGCGAATGTATTGGGTAAAAAACCAGGTGATGGTTTTTCGGGTCAGCAGATAGCCCTCTGCAAAGGCGTGGTGCGATTTTGTCTCCGGCTCGGGCGCGGTCACCGGATAGATCAGCAACTGGAAGGCAATCTTCGGGGAGCCGGCGTTACGTGCGAGGATAGAAACGACAGCCGCCAGATTTCCGCCAGCGCTGTCTCCGCCCACGGCGATACGCGTGCCATCGACATTAATTTCGTCGGCATGCTTCACAACCCACTTTAACGATGCGAAACAGTCGTCAACAGCCGCGGGAAACTTATGCTCCGGAGCGAGTCGGTAGTCCACTGCGACGACGATGCAATCCGCTTCGTTGGCGAGTGCGCGACACGCCGAGTCGTGCGTATCCAGATCGCCGATGACATACCCGCCACCGTGATACCAGACCAGAACCGGCAGCTTCTCGCCTGAGGTCAACTCTCGTGGGGTGTAGATCCGGATGGGAATTTTCCCACCAGAGCCATCAATGTCGCGGTCTTCAAACCGGTGTATGTCAACATCAACCTTGAGGCGGTTGGTGCGGCGCCGGTACTCCGCTCGCGCATCGTGCGGCGTGAGCTGCCACAACTCGGCGACATTGGCTTTCTTTGCAGCGTCGAGCACTGCCTGTACTTGTGGATCCAGAGGCATTGTTAATCGCTTTCTTTTCTGGGGTACCTGAGTTTGAATGTGCCGGTTGCATGGGCAAGAAGCTCCTGCGCATCGTTGTGTAACTCACCTTTGACAAATACCAGTGTGCGACCAGCACGGTGCGCCCGCCCCCGGGCAGTGATGCGACCGGTCGCCGCCTTGATGAAGTTGGTCTTCAACTCCACAGTGGTTGCGCCGATCGACGCAGCATCGAGCGATTTGGCGCTAAGCCCCATAACAATATCGAGTACGCTCATCACGACGCCGCCATGTGCAACTTGCCACGAGTTCATATGCTCGTCCCGCAAATCGAGCAGCAAACCAACATCACCGACACGTTTGTGTCCGGCAAGCACCCCAAGCTTCTCGGCAAAGGGTGCATATACATCGAATCCGGAAGCCATCTACCTTACCACCCGCACCTTATTCCCCGACATCACACAGGGGTCAGATCTAGACAGAGGAAAATCCGCCATCCACGGCAATGATCTGCCCGGTCATGTAGGCAGACGCATCGGAAGCCAGTAACAGCGCAACCCCTTTCAAGTCCTCGTCCCCACCGAGGCGCTTCATCGGCGTCTGGTCCATGATGTATTGCTCGGCGCGATCGATCATGCCCTTCGACATTTTCGACGGAAAGACACCGGGCGCAATGGCGTTCACGGTGATGTTGTGCGTTGCCCACTCGGCGCCGAGCGATCGTGTGAAATTAACCACCCCACCCTTGCTGGAGTTGTAGGCAATCGTTGGCATGAAGCCGGGGTCGGTTCCGACCAGCCCCGCGATCGATGCAATGTTGATAATCTTGCCGTACTTGCGCGGAATCATGCTGAGCTTGCCAACGGTCTGGCTCAGCAGAAACGGCGCAGTCAGGTTCAGGTTGATGATCTTCTGCCATGCGTCCAGAGGGTGGTCCTCTGCCGGCGCCCCCCAGGCCGCACCGGCGTTGTTGATCAGGATATCGATCTGGCCAAACGCCTTGAGCACATCCTCCACCATCGGCTTGATCGAATCCGACACTTGCAGATCGTTGACCACTGTCATCGACTCGATACCCATTTTCGATAAATGCGCGCTCGCCTCTTCGAGCTCGGCGGCCTTGCGTGCGGTGATCGCCACCTTTGCGCCCATTTCGCCGAGGGCTTCGGCCATTTGCAATCCAAGTCCGCGAGATCCACCCGTAATCAACGCAGTCTTACCCGACAAATCAAACAGCTTCTTGACACTCATACCATCACTCCCTGTCGCTTTTTCGTTGTGGTTACTTCAGTGGAAGCCGAAGCCAGGCGTCCGCTCCCGCACCGGCGCTGCGCGATACCGCGTCGCGGCCGCCTTCGGCCATTTGCAATCCAAGTCCGCGAGAACCGCCCGTAATCAGCGCAGTCTTACCCGACAGATCAAACAATTTCTTGACACTCATACCTTCGCTCCCCGTCGCTTTTTCGTTGTGGTTACTTCAGTGGAAGCCGAAGCCAGGCGTCCGCTCCCGCACCGGCGCGCAGCGCGCAACCCGGGGAACACATCATACCGGCACGAAACGCCCAGTGGCAGTCATCATGCAGGAAGCGCAAGGCTACGATGCCCGGTACAGGCCTGCCAGCGAACCCGGAGAGCGTCCTTCGGCCCAAGGCACAACCAACCGGGCTTCTATCGATTCTGGTAACGGTTCAGGTCGAATACACCTGCATAGACCGGACTATCGTAACGGTATTTCTCGTTAAACCAGTCCGAGCTGCTCCAGAACGCCGGATTACTGCGGCGGATACCGTACTTCCGTATCAGTGCATCGTAGCGTTCATAACTGTCGATCCTGACATACTCATCGACGAACGCCTGCAAATCATCAAACTGCAGTTCGATAAAAAAATTTGGATAAGAACCAACAAATCCCGGCACGACATCAACCGTATCCTCACTTTTTACGCGGGTCTTTTCCCTGGGCACCAACGCAGTGGTATTCAGGTAGGACTTGTTCCGCACCAGCGTATAGACCTGGTCGTTTTGCACCGTACCGTCAATAATGACGCGAACGAATGTGACGTTGGGAAACACATCGGTAATTTCACCTCTGGTGTCACTCAAGCGCCGGAAGGCCTTCTCGATCGCGTCGGGCTTCGAGCCCGAGTCCACTGCTGCGCACTTCACCGGAAATTCGCGGCACCAGTTAATAACATCGACCGAAGAGCGCGCGTTGCCAAGATGCGCATAGGCTTTGACGAAGAACTCCTTCTTCGTGTCGGTGGTCTCGTAGTCGATCGTGGGGGTTCGCGCACCGTATTTCTTGAGATGCTCGCCAATCAGCCGTTCGAGCTTCTTCGGCTGACCAGAGTCACGATACCAAAAGCGGTAAAGGGGAAGGCGCTGATCGCGTGGCAGGAATCCGAGGAAGTTCAGCTCTGCCTCGATACGCATGAAATCCATATACGTGCGGGAGGCAAGCTGATGGCCAACCGTTCCATACACATTGAAGCCCGCCACCAGCAGATAATGAATGCGTTCGAGCAACGGATAGTCGAGTACCCAGCCAGTCTTGGGAATTTCTCCGACAAAACCATGCACCACACTGGCACTGTCAAAGTGGCGGTAAACCGTCAGCGCGGCATTACGGTTGATCTTGTTACCGTCCCAGATCTGTTCGAGCCCGTAACCCTGTCCCACCGGGTAAGCGGTTTCGAGATACGCAATCTTCGCCCGCATATAACGACGCTCGACGTCATAGTACCCGTTCCATGCTTTCAACAGCCCGATGTCACTTTCGCGCTCCGAGGGAATGCGCAAATCATCACTCACATTGGCAAGGAATGCGGCATCGTGATTCACCGGGTCGCCTTCCGGATCGGAAAACATCACCCAGAAATGATCGTCGATGACGCTTAGCGCGACCGACCCGCGGCACACCGGTCCTTTCATGAATCCGGCGATGAAGAAATGCGCATCGTCCAGCATGAACTGGTACCGGCTACGAGGCGGGATGTCGGCAAAAGTCTTGAACGCGTTGGCCGACGATTTCACTTCATAATCAGGCAAGACTGGTACCGCATAATCCGCTGCCAGAAACAACCCGGTCAGACGTTCCAGGCGGCGATCATTGAGTGCATAAGGTAAATGGGTTTTGTCAACGATGGTGCGGTCGTAACGCTGCAACCGGTAATAAAACGTCTCCGTATCGGGATCGTCAAAGGGACGCACCGACGCGATCAGGTCGATTGGCTGCCCGGGCGCAGTACGTGAGCGCACCAGCATGAAGTACGTTTCGCTTTCGGTCTGATCGAAATAAAGATGTCCGAGAAACAGATGCTCGTAAATATAACGGGCCATGAGCCGCTGTTTGTTCGACTGACCGTTAAGGAAATATTCCCACTTGGCGACCTCGCGTCCGAGCGCTGGCGGCAGGACTTTCGCCGGCTCCACAGGCGAGCCCTGCACCAGCCACGCCTCAATCGTCCTGAATTCGTCTTCCTCCAGCCCCGGAAAGGCGAATGGCATCCCCCACTGCGGATGCTTGCGCGCGAAAGACTCGTAACGCTCAACGCTTGAACATGCGTTGGGCTCAACAAGAGAATCCTTGTCGGTCCACAGTTCCTCCCCGACGTTATACTCGTCCGGCAAGCGCCCTTCGGTCGGGAACGCATCGCTTCGCTTGAGCATCAGGGCTTTGTACAGCAGCGAATTGTCGAGATTTGCAACAGGTGAATCGAGCCGTTCGTTCAATACCGATTGAAATCCCTTGTCACGCCACTCGGCGGTACTCTGCGCATCGATCCCGAGCCGCGTCGGATCGGCAGCGACCAGGCGCGCCGCATCGTAAACAGCCTCCGGATTGATGCCTCGATCCAGGCCTTCGTAGGACGTAAGATTAAGCTGGCACGGGGCGTCGTAACAACTGTGGCAAACGATACAACGCTGATCGAGAATCGGTTGCACTTCCTTGTCGAACGAAACATGACCGGCAGCGGCGATCGCTTCGGCAGACATGACCCGGTCTTTTGGTTCTGCAGGACCGTAAAGCGCTTCATAGTTTGTTCCAAGCGCGACACAGCCAGCCAGCACCAGCGCCAGAACGAACAGGGAACCACGAGTCAATCCAAACATAAGCCTTCCAGTCTCTCCATGAGCCAGCACCTGCCGTCACAATGCACTCAGTGCCATGACGTCGCGACCGGTACCGGTCGCATCGAGCCAGCGGATTCGGAGAAAGACTACAACAATAATGATCCGGGCTGCCAGAATTTGCCGCACACGGATCCCGCCCGGCGTTATGCTGTGCACACCGATTGAATGCGAACCACCCGTTTCCCGACAATTTGCCACGGATTCGGATCGGCCGGCGTGGATTCCGATCAGCCAGCGCTGTCAAAATGGCCGGCACCCGTTATTCGTTCGTAACCCAACCAGAGTCCTGAAAGCACATGACGACACCTGTTTTTGAAGAGCTGGACTACCAGTCAACACCAATTGGTGACATCAGCCTGAGGCGCCGAACGGAGCCGAAGCTTGAAGGGAAGATGGTCTACGAAGTCAAGCTGGACGAAGATTTTCTGATGTCCAGCTTGTTTACCGAAGCCGAGATCCAATTGGCGAAACTCGGACTGGACGCACTGTCAGACGACGACGATCACAGTCGGCAAGCGCTCGATGTCATCGTCGGCGGACTGGGGCTCGGCTACACCGCAGCCGCCGTGCTCGAGCATACGACTGTCAGATCACTTACCGTCGTTGAACTGTTGCAACCGGTAATCGACTGGCACCAGCGCGGTCTCGTTCCACTCGGCGAACAGTTGCACGCCGATTCGCGCTGCACCCTGTTGGCTGCCGACTTTTTTTCGATGGCAATGTCGGAGAGCGGTTTCTTTCCCGCCACGCCGTCACGAAAAGTCCATGCAGTGCTTCTGGATATCGATCATTCACCGAGCCATTTGCTGAACGCGGGAAACAGTGCCTTTTATTCCGAAACGGGTTTGCAAAAACTGGCCGCCAGGCTTCAACCCGGCGGCATCTTCGGACTCTGGTCGGATGACGCTCCGGACAGTGCCTTCACGCGCCTGCTCGACAAGGTATTCGAGTCCTCCACAACGCATGTCGTCAGGTTTGCCAATCCGTATACGGGTGGCGAATCGGCGAATACGATTTACCTCGCCCGTAACGCGGCCAAATCAGGCCGATGACAACCTGGCCGAGATCGGCACATCCGGGCTCGATTCGACATTCAGGCGCCGCGCCAGATAATCGCGAAAATGCCCGGAGATATCTTCGCCATCCAGGTCTTCGGCAAGCGTCACCGTGCCTCCACTGCGAACATGGGCCAAAAGCTTGAAGTGCTCGATCTTGTCAACGCCCTGCCCGGTCGAGCCGGTGCGCTTGATGGCCAAATGCGACAGTTCGCTGGACGAGAGCCGGCGCCAGACAACAGGAATGAACAACAGGCGACGCAGGGTTGAAATCTGGCTGCCCCGGATGTGCACACGCAAATTATTCAATGGCAGGTATACCGTCGCCATCGAAGCAACCAGTGCGACCAACACAAAGGGCACGCTGAACAATCCCGTGAACAATCCGAAGGCACCGCCCTTGAGCGCCGTTCCAAGCATCATGTAACTGCCGAAACCGAAGCCCCCGGCGAAGACGGCTGCGAACACGGTGAGCACCTTGTTGCGAAACATCGGGAACACCATCCGAATTTCACCACCCTCGTCACTGAAGCGCATCGCACGTGACAAACCGGGCAGAGCGAAGTTGCCCTGTGCAATGGCAGCCTTTGCCGCTTCCGACTCCTGTATCCGCTCCTTGAGGACTTGCGCGCTGACGTCGTGATGCACCGAGCGGGAAGTCTTACCGGTGGGGAAAACGGGGATGTTGTATTGCCGGCTCAGGTCAATGCCTTCGATCTGCGCCTCGATACTGAGACGCCAGCGATGATAAGCACCGGTCTGCTCGACATCCGCCTCAGGCAAGTCTTTCGGCACATCAAAACGGAAAGCCAGACTGACCCCCTGCCCGGTATTTTCGACCTGCGGCTTTCCCTGTTCTGCCCATTTGATACTTTCGCGGCGCGAACGGTTGTCGCCGCTGCCGGAAACATACGAGTAAACGCATTCCAGCCGCACCGATAATTGCGCCTCAGAGGCGCTGGCCGTGCTGTACGCCAGCTTCGGAACGACGATCCGTCCGCCGACATGACCGCCGATTGCACCCGGATACGGATCCATCTCCAGCAGAACCCTGCCGAAGCGGCGATACTCCCCGGTCATCGCGACGGTCTTGTAAATCAGGATCGCTCCGATAAGCGGAAACAGCAGACCCACCAGTGCCGGATAATTTCCTTCGGCCGCCTCTTCCGGCAAAAGCCAGAACAAGGGTGCACTGACGCCATTCCACACAATTGCAAATCCCCACATCCCGATAAAGCCGGCCTTTGCCCCGGAGCGGATGGTTGGTGTTTCCCAGCCTTTGCGCGTTTGCCAGTCGGTATTGTTCGAATCGGTCTTGCCGTCTTGTCCCAGTCCCTCACGTCGCTGCCGGCTGTAGTCCATGAAATCGAGATTAAACCCCGGGGTCTGACGCTTCAGATCCCACTCCTTGCGCAAAGCCGAAAGCGACGGCGGCGAAGACTTCCCGGTCTTGCTGCTCGACGTGATACCGGCATAGCAAACCACCAGGCCAACAAGAATGAAGACCGAACAGAAACCGCTCATCAGGGCAAATAACCCCCAACGCATGTCGCGATCGATAACGGCTTGCGCCGGATTAGCCGGATTGACCCAGACCGTAACCGGTTCGTCTGCACGCAACCGGGCGTTCAGCCAGGCATGGAAATCTTCGTGATAGGAACCGATGTTGTCATTGAAGGACGCAACGTAAGCGCGATCACCCTCGAAGGTGATCCCGTTGAACTGATACTGATAATGCGCCTGGGTGTAGTTCTCACCGCCTTGCACCGAAGTCAGATACGCTTCGGCCGGTTGCCATTGCTGCATCGCGCGCCAGTCCTGCCACACCGGAAGGGCCGTCTCGGACAGAAAGAATACGCCTCCGCCGGAAAACATCAGTCCGAAAATAAGTGCTGGAACCGCTCTCAGAATTCGCATGTCATGGCTCCACTGATAATCCGGTGCGCGAATAATCGGCACCCGAAAAACGGGCATCGCGCGGAGAACCAAAGGGTGTGATTGAGGCCAATGCCGAGTGGCTTGCTCGCAAGACGTCTCCCTGAGCATTGTCAAATATGACGCGCGTGAATGACGCCGCCCCATACATTCCCTCCAGCAGAAAACATTCCATACAGATTCGCCCCACTCGGCGTCAGGGAATCCCTGCTTTTGCTGCGAGTCGTTGCGTTGCCAGTGCCTTCGGCCATTCCAACATTCACTGCCGTGCTGCTGTTTTGCGTGACTCAGACTCTGACGAAGTACGGTACAAATATGAGCACGGTGCCGATGATTGCCAACACAATCGTATTGACAACGAAATACGGAAAGATCATGAGCGTCAGCCCGCAAATCAATGGCACGACGGCCTTGTGCTTCTTACCGTACAGGAAGTAAGCGAATCCGAAGGCGCCGAACAACAAACCCCATAGAAGCCACCACTCGTTCAATTTGACCTCAAAATTCCCGACGCAGAGGGTTTGACAGGAAATACCAGCTGTGTGGCGCCCGCCCGGTACGCGCCGCAACAGTTTGAGAACAACTGAAAGCAAGAAACGCTCTTGAAAATCGTTATGTAATCCGCAGGCACAACGCGTGTATTGACCTCATTTTGTTCAAGCCCCTTGATCGATACCCACTTGCGGCGCGCCGCCCACCCTGCCACTCTAGTCGTTCTTATGCCTGCACAAACCTCAGCATCACCCGTTAACCATGCTTCCGCGCTCGCCATTCTGCGCGAAGTTTTCGGTCACGCCGGATTTCGCGATGCGCAGGAGCAGATCTTGGACTGCGTTACCGCCGGCAGTGACGTGCTGGTACTGATGCCCACCGGCGGCGGCAAGTCCGTTTGCTACCAGGTGCCATCGTTGATTCGTGAGGGCACCGGCATCGTCGTCTCGCCCCTGATCGCGCTGATGCAGGATCAGGTCGCGGCAATGACCCAACTCGGCGTGCGGGCGGCGTTTCTCAATTCGACGCTGGACGCAGGGGCCGCGCGCGAGGTCGAACAGGCTCTGACCGAGGGCGCGCTCGACTTGCTCTACGTCGCGCCGGAACGCCTGACGACGCCGCGCTGTCTCGATTTGCTGGCACGCTCGCGTATTGCGCTGTTCGCCATCGACGAGGCGCATTGTGTATCGCAATGGGGGCATGATTTCCGGCCGGAGTATCTGCAACTTTCGATTCTGCACGAACGTTTTCCCGGCATACCGCGTATCGCCCTGACCGCCACAGCCGATCCACAAACGCGTAACGAAATTATTTCCCGGCTCGCACTGCAGGATGCGCAAGTATTCGTGTCGAGTTTTGACCGGCCAAATATCCGCTATACGATCGTCGACAAAAACAATCCGCGCGAACAGTTGCTACGATTTTTGCGCGAAGAGCATCCTGGCGATGCCGGTATCGTCTATTGCCTCTCGCGGCGAAAAGTCGATGAGACGGCGACATGGCTCAGCGCCGAAGGCATCACGGCGTTGCCATATCACGCCGGGATGGATACGGCGGCGCGAACCGAACATCAGGCACGGTTCCAGCGCGAGGACGGCATTGTGATCGTGGCCACGATCGCATTCGGCATGGGAATCGACAAACCCGACGTACGCTTTGTCGCGCACCTCGACCTGCCCAAGAGTATCGAAAGCTATTACCAGGAATCAGGACGCGCCGGACGCGACGGGCTACCGGCGGACGCATGGATGACCTACGGTCTCGCCGACGTCGTGCAACAGCGGCGCCTGATTACCCTGTCAGACGGCAGTGACGCATTCAAGCGGGTTGCCGGCACCAAGCTCGATGCCCTGCTTGGCCTTTGTGAAACTGCCGCCTGCCGAAGAGTGCGCCTGCTGTCCTACTTTGGCGAACAAAGCGAACCGTGCGGCAACTGTGATACCTGTATCGAGCCGCCGCAGACGTGGGATGCCACCGAGGCGTCGCGCAAGGCATTGTCTGCGGTGTACCGAACCGGGCAGCGGTTCGGCGCCGTGCACCTGATCGAAGTATTGCGCGGCAAGGCCGCCGAGCGCATCACCCGCTGGGGACACAATCAGCTCAACGTCTTCGGCATCGGTGCCGACCTTGATGAACCAGCCTGGCGCAACGTGTTCCGGCAACTGATTGCACTTGGATTGATTGAAGTCGATTACAGCGCCCACGGCGCACTCAAACTCACCGAGGCGAGCCGGCCCGTTCTCAAAGGCGAACAGCAGGTGGCAATGCGCCATCTGAGCACCGGCAGAAAGTCCGGCAAGAAACGGGCGTCGGTCACCGCCGGCAATATCGAGCTTTCTTCCGCTGACAATGCATTGCTCGATCGGCTCAAGGAGTGGCGCAGAAACGAAGCGCAGTCGCAGGGTGTTCCGGCCTACGTCATTCTGCATGACAGCAGTCTCACTGAAATGGCGGGCTTGCGCCCCGCCTCCGAGGACGCGCTCGCGCAGATTGGCGGCATCGGCGCCAAAAAACTGGAGCGTTACGGTGCTGCGTTAATCAAACTGATTGCGGAGCACGGCGTTCAACCGCACACACAATAAAGACGGGCGCGGTCGCTCCTATCCCAGCACCCCGGGGTTCATCTGCCAGGTGGAATACGTCAGCGCACAGGCGAGACTGACCCACGCGATGTAGGGAACGAGCAACAGGGCAGCTATCCGATTAAACCGGTGGAACGCAACGATCGTTGCCAGAATCAGCACCCAGAGCAGTATGATTTCGGCAAACGCCAGCGCCCCTTGCCGCCATGTAAAGAAAAGCCATGTCCAGACGGCGTTCACCACCAACTGCATCACGAACAACCCGAGCGCGAGCGGTGCGCCGCGAAATCCGTGAGAGCGCCACACCATCCACGCCGCGACAGCCATCAAGGTATAGAGCACGGTCCACATTGGTCCGAACAGCCACGCCGGTGGTGCCCATTGCGGACGAACGAGAAGCTCGTAAAACTCGCCCGCGTTAGCCGATGCAAAACCGCCTGCCGCTGCTGCAGCGGCACAGAGCAACAACCATCCCGCCAATCCGGCGGCTTGCTTGGGTACAGAATGGCGCATGGGTGACATTGGCATAACGGGCATCGGAACGGGCATCTGGAATCTGGTCAGTTTGCCACAACACGACTGAACAGCGCCATCCGTCCAGGCTGCCGCTCAACCCAAATGTCCTGTCAACCAAGCGATGAACACACTCTCGAACAAGCAAATGGCGCCTGTATGGTTTCGCGCTCAGCCACGTTCGCGAGCTAAAAACATCTTTGACAATCGCCATCCGCTGCCGCCCCGGTCAGGGCAGCGAAGCGGACGGCGGCACGATCAAAACAATATTACCGACCCGGTTTCGGGACGAACAGATAACTGTTATTCGATTTCCGACAAGAGCTTGGGGTTGATAACGAGCTTGCGCACGCCGTGAGCGTGATCTTCCTTGAACACATTCCCCTTGCACCATGCCCCAAGGCTGTTGATGTCGAGCTTCGCGCACTGAGGCCGAACACTCCACGATACCTGCAGGGGTGAACATTGTTGCTCGGTGTAACTGGGTCCTGTGGTTGAACCCGTGAATTCAACCGGCGTTCCGGTATTCATCGGCAACGACTTCGCCTGGTGCAATCCGTTGACCATGTTGCCCTTGTAGGCAAAATCATTGAAGTCAAGCGCCGAGCGGTCGTTCACGAGGGTAAAGACCTGGGTCTCGACACGAAAATCGGGATTGGCACAGTTATCGGCCAGGCAGGAACCGAGACCCGCTCCGGGGGTTACATCGCAGGAGGAATGCACCCAGTGGACTTCGATGGTGTCTCCGGGCTTGAGCCCATTGCAAACATCACCTGCCGGTGCCGTCAGTTCGGCTTTTGTCAGCGACTGGCTGATGCTGCATTGATAACCGCCGCCAACTCCCTTGTCACCAGCACCGGCATATATCGCGAAGTCCTTCGCCTTGTGCTCGGCATTCTGATGGAAGTGAATGTTACAGAGGTTCATCTCCGTATAACTCGGCGCGAGGGAAAAAATGCGCTTGTTCTCGCCTGCCTTGTTATCGATATCCCTTGGTGTCTGCGGTCCAAAACCTTCGCATGCGGCCCCTGCCGAAGGGCCTGCGTGCTCGTCGGCAATGCTGGCAGTAGAGAAAAGTCCGATCGCGACTGCCGTAGCGACCCTTATGATTGTTCGTGATTTCATTGAAAGTTTCCTGTCTGACTGAATGATGATTCCGCACACGCTACGACAACGTACCCAAGCAACAGGCGATGAAAAGCACAGTAAGTAAGCTGCAACACATATCCCTTATCCGGAGATGGTGATTGCGCTGTCGAAAACGCATTGGCGGTGCATAACGCATATTCAAGTTTGCCAACCTGCCGTTGTGCTGACCTCCTGTCGGCAACGAACCGACCGATTTGATACAGCACAGGCAAAAAAGTTCGACCAGGTTATGCGCAGCGCGCCGGTTTTCGGTGGCACCACTTGCGGCAGTATGTGTTTACCCTGAATTGCGGCCAGCCATCAGACCGAGGCACCCGGGAAGCGCTGACCGCGTGCCGGGCTGGCTATCTGCCGGTGAAGTCGGGAGACCTTTTCTCGAGAAAGGCCTTTACGCCCTCCGCATAATCTTCGGAGCCCTGGGCCAGGGCGAACTGATCCATTTCGGCGTGCGACGTCGCGGCGCTGAGTGCGTTGGCGTATGCGTTGATTGCCGACTTGCAAAAACGCACACCGTTCGGCGGTAGCGAGGCAGCGCGACGTGCCATCTCCAGGGCGCAGTCCATCGTCGTTCCATCGGCCACCTTCTCGTCTACCAGGCCCCAGTCCAGGGCACGGATAGCGTCGAGCTTCTCGGCCAGCACGATGAGACGCTTGGCACGGGCCGGACCGACAAGATTGGTAAACCGGGGCACCGATCCCCAGGTCATGTTCATGCCACGCTCTACCTCGGGCACGTAAAGATGCCCGCCCGCGCCAATAATACGCAGGTCACACGACACGGCGAGAGCCGCGCCACCGCCGGCACACCAACCCTCGATCGCGACGATGGTCAGCGCTTCCAGTTCGTCCCATGCGCGGCACATGCGGGGACCGGTCTTGAGCATCGCGCGGCGATCAGCCAGCCCGGCGGTCGCACTCCTGGCGACCTCCTCGTCCTTGAGATCCATGCCCAGACAAAAATTATCCTGTCGCCCGGTCAGCACAACAGCGCACAGGTCGGGATCGTCAGCCAGCTTGTGCGCAACGGCAGTCAGTTCGCGCATGAGCGCGAAAGACAAGGCATTGGCAGCGTTGCCACGATCGAACCGGACAATCGCAACGCGGTCGGCTTTTTCAACGGAAACCAGATTGGTGGCCATGACAACACGCTTCCTCGTTCAGTAATTCGGGTGTCAACGACTCTACCGGAATCCGCATGCGTCGTGCAGAGTACGCCTCAAGCGCGTGGCGCCGGACGGTTGTCAGTCCGTATATTCCCCTCGTCCCTTCGGGTACTGCTTCTCCCACTCCTGGCCGTTGATTTCACTGACAAGCATTTCCTCGACAGTGCCCGGATCGAGACAACGGGCGTTCACGCTGAAGCCATCGGGATGCGAGCGCGGCACGTAGAAAGACTTCACGCCGCAGACCGAACAGAACAGGTGTTTGGCTGTTTTGGTATTGAAACTGTAAGTCGTCAGCGCATCGCCACCCGAAAGCAACTTGAACCGATCCGCAGGAACGGGCAGATGCAGGTAACCCGACTTGCTGCAAATCGAGCAATTGCACTCGGATACCGGCAGCTTCGCCGGTGCGAGCACTTCGAAACGAACACGGCCGCAGTGACAACCGCCGGTGTGGGTGATCATCTGGTCTCCCATTATCTGACAAGGCGCGTGGACAAAACCTCTGACCCCATAACTGCCGAGGGCTTACACGGATAAGCAGTTACTCAACCAGCGCCGATTTGTTCGATGTGGTGGGACGATACGCTTCGGCCCGCGGGTCGGCGTCCGCCGAGGCCAACTCTGATTCCGGTTCACCTGAAATTCTGCTCGCACGCAGGACCCGGGGCACGGACATGTCAAAAGGCCGGGCGCGATGCATCAGACAGCGGTTGTCCCAGACCACCAGATCACCGACCGTCCATGAATGCCGGTAAACGCGCGGTGGCTGGCAGGCATCTTCCATCAGTTTGTCGAGCAAAACTTTCGAATCCTCTTCGCTCATGCCCGGTATGTTATGAGCATGACGGCCGGTGTACAGGGACTTGCGGCCGGTCTCCGGATGCGTCTTAATGAGTGGGCGTAACGGTGCACCCTTATCGTGGAACCCGTACTGGTGGTCGGTGGTGTGGGTGAAGCCCGCACGCATCTGCGAATAGTACAAAGAGTGATAAGCCGACAATTTCTCCAGCGTTCCCTGTGTTCTTTTATCAAGCGCATCCCATGCGGCACGCATATCGGCGAATTCGGTTTCGCCACCCTCGGGCGGCACCACCAGGGCATACAACATCGCCGCCTTGGACGCGAGCGGCATGTAGGTGCTATCGGTATGCCAGCCCTCATTGCCTTTCATGAGTTTGTATGCCTGATCATCGGGATTCGCGAGCGAGCCGTCTTCCTTGCGATTGGTGAACTCGATCGTCTCGCCTGCTTGTCTCGGTTTCAGTTGTTCGGTGTTCCCGAAGCGCCGGGCGAATGCGCCCTGGGATTCTTCGTTCAGGCGTTGGTCGGGAAACACGAGCACACCGTAGGTCAGGAAAGCGGCATGGATGTCAGCCCAACCTTCATCAGTGAGGTTGGCGAGGTCAACGTTGGTGATGACAGCGCCAAGCGTGGCGTCAATGGGTTTAACGGTGATGGTCATTTTTCGAATGCTCCGCGTTGCGCGTTTCCAAATGATTGCACGTTCCTGAAAGAGCGGAGCCCTTTTGGCCCCGGGGCCCTGTCTTTTTTTTCCACCCAAGGCCTCGCATCCGCAGCGTGGCCTTGCTGCGCCTGCCTGCATGCACTTGTTGGGTGCGCAGTTTTCATTCGATACGCTCCCAAACCAGGACTCCGACATTTTCCATACCGCCAATCTTCCGGCGTGGCGTCGTGATCGTGAGGCGCTTGCCAGATACCTCGATGAATCTCTTTTGAGATATCCCGATAAAGTCCGGCCAGGAAGCGCCTTGCACATAATGCAAGACCGTTTTCTCTGAGGGCTCCACCTCATAGCGGCCCCAATATGCGAAGGAATTGTCGAAAGCCAATCGTGCCTGCTTATCTGGACACTTTCGCCTGTCGATGGTGCCGCATTTCGGAAGATCCGTTTTCATTACATGCACGAACATGTGCCCTGTTGCATCGTACGAAATAACCCCGAGCGGTGATGGCCCGTACAAGTCCGCAACAGAGCCGTCAGAATATTCGGCCTTGTAGGATATGAGACGCCAGGAACCGAGTAGGGAGTTCGCCAAATTCTCCGCTCGACATAGCCCCACCTGCAAGAATGTGATCGCCAAGACAATGGCAGTTCGCTTCCAACGATTCATACCGTTACCCTCCGTGCACGAAAGCCTTGGCAGTAGCAATCGGCTCTGAGCTGACCCGAATTACTCGTTATAGCTATTCATCGGCGGTACGAATCGTGAACCACTGCGCGCTGGAGCCGGTCCGATTCGTACTCGGGATTTCACGCGCATGAAGTACTCGAAGCTCAA
>DATKYN010000081.1:0-37108 GCA_035528435.1 Burkholderiales bacterium | reverse complement strand
TCTACTTCGAGCCGCGGGCATTGCCCGCGGTTTTTTTTCGTGCTGGTGGTCTCGCGCTGCTACAGGTAAGGTTGAGCTGCACTCAAGCTTTGCCGGAGTACGTTTCGCGCATCATCGCCAGAAACCGTTCCAGATCGGCCGACGGCAGCAAGTCGATTCCTGCTGCACCTTCGCGGCCACCACCGGACTGGAACGCCCTTGCCACGGTCGAGGCTCCCATTGGATCTGCGGCGGGCGCCCGGATGCTGACCAGGTAGCCACCTTCGCGTTCGACCATGATGGCGTGTGCAGTATGCGGCTGGCGTTGTGCCAGGCTGTTTGCGTAAACACCTACCACTCTTCTGCTCCAGCCGGCGTCGGGAAGCATTGCGCAGGCGCTGCCTGGCGCGATGGATTGCACCGGTACCGCCTGCGCGCGCGCCAGATCATCGTGCATGCTCTGTTGCAGGGATTCGAAAATGTCGCTGGTGCGCACGAACTCGCGTGGATCTGCGAATGGCTTCAACCGATGGAACAGATCAACCGGGGAAAACAACAAATCGTCGAGCGTTGTCCCGTAAGCGTTGTAGTTGAGGCACATGCCCAACTGGCGCAGCCTTTCGGTCTCTTCGCTGTTCAGGCCGGCGGCGGCAGCGAGTTGCCTTGCCGTGCTATCGAGATTGTCGCCAAAGGCAGCGACGATGGCCCAGTTTCGAAATCTTCCGTCCAGATGGCGGTCCACGATCAGGCTGCTGCACACAACGGGATCGGTATTAATGTGTGACACAAACCGGTGATGAGTCGGGATTTCCCCCGGATAATGATGATCGAACCAACTCACGCGGGCGCCCTGTTGGAGTACTCTTTCAAGCGCTTGCCGATTCGCATCGAGTGAAATATCGAGCACAACGATCTCGTCGCCGTGCTGCGCTTCAACACGATCCAGCAGCCGAATGTCGCGCTTCACGCCACTTACCAGAGTGGAGTCGCGCGGCGTTGCGAGGCGAAGTTGCAGTAATGCGCACAGGCCGTCAGCATCGCCGTTATAGACATCATAGAATTTCAATGACTGGTTTTTCCTTGAGGCGTAGGGATTCGTATGGACAGGTTTGGCAAGAAAGCCGCCGCCCGTTCTTCGTTATGGTGACATGATCGACGACATGCAGATGCAGGACGGATTGTTTGCACGGCGCTCCCGGCTGGTCGGTTATCTGACGGTAACCTACCTCGTGCTGGTGGTCTATACCAGCCTGCATCCGTTTTCTGAATGGCAGGCGCCGGTACAGGAAGTTCGCATATTCCTCACCGCGCCCTGGCCAGCCTATTTCACCTGGACCGACCTGATTCTCAATGTCCTGGCCTACGTCCCGGTGGGTTTGCTGCTGACGTTGGTAATGATGTCCTTCCTGCGCGCTGCACCGGCGGCGGCGCTGGCGGCCGCACTGGGCATATCGACAAGTCTGGCGATAGAGGTTGTGCAGGTTTTCTTGCCGGGACGTATTCCATCCAATGCAGACCTGCTTTGTAACGCCCTGGGTACCCTTGCCGGCGTGTCGCTGGCGCTGGTGATTGGCGGCCGCGGGATTCTGTCGGGCAGGCTATACCGGCTGCGGCAACGCCACTTTCATCCGGGTACGGCAGTTGATATTTGTTTCCTGATCCTGGCGTTGTGGCTGGCCACCCAGCTCAGCGCCGAGATCCGCCTGTTCGGCAATGGCGATGTCCGCCATTTGTTGCCAACGCTTCCCGGTGTCGGTTACACCCCGCGTGTTTACGTGCTGCTGGAAGCGGCGATCACGGGGTTGAATTTTTGCGGCGTCGCGTTGATGTTGACGGTAATCTCGCGCTCGCTTCGCGGCGCGATGCTATCGGTGCTGCTGTTGTTGATCTGCGCTCTGGCCCTGAAGATGCTCGCGGCAAAATTGCTGTTCGTTGCCGGCGCCACAACCTTATGGGTCACCCCCGGCGCGATGTGGGGCTTGCTGCTGGGCGGGGTTATGTGGGCAACACTGATGGGTTTGCCCTTTTCCTTGCGGGTGGCTTCTGCAACAACATTTATTGCACTCGGGATGGCGCTGGTCAACGCAGCACCGCAGAACCCCTATCTCGATGCGTCGCTGCGTGTGTCCAGCTACGGGCATTACATCAGTCTCATCGAGCTGACCAATGTCGTTTCAGGCGTCTGGCCGTTTGCCGCGATCTCGTTCCTGACCTATATCGGTTATCGGCTGCGCTGACAATCCTTGCTGCAAGGGCTGCGGCGTGGAGGCTCCGCTATAATTCTCGCATTGCTCGACTTCCGGTTTTCGAGGATAAGACCGCAGCATTCAAGTGGTTATGTCTTGCTGAAACCAGGTCGCGCAGTTTCTTTGGGCAAATCGTAAAGGTGTGTGCCGGTGAGTTACTACTCCCATCACGTTTTCTTTTGCTGTAACCAGCGCAGCACTGAACGTGGCTCCTGTAATGATCACGGGTCGCAGGCGATGCGTGACTACGCCAAGGGGCGAATCAAGGAGCTCGGCCTGTCGGGACGGGCTCACGTCCGGATCAACCAGGCCGGCTGCCTGGATCGTTGTGAAGAAGGCCCGGTGCTGGTGGTATACCCGGAAGGCGTCTGGTACACCTACGTCGACCAGGACGATGTTGACGAAATAATTGATCAACACCTGGTCAACGGTGTCATCGTGGAGCGGCTGCGGATTTGAAAGCGCGCAGCCACCAGAAGGTCCATATCGACGGTCCGGCAGGGCGCCTCGAAATTGTCGTGACCGATCCGGGGGAGGGCAGAAGCGGCTACGCAGTCATCGCTCACCCTCATCCGCTTTACGGCGGAACGCTGGAAAACAAGGTGGTGCAAACGCTCGCCAAAGCGATGCATGCGCTCGGATATGCCGCGCTGCGTTTCAATTTTCGCGGGGTAGGTGAGAGCGATGGTGTGTTTGACGAAGGTCCCGGTGAGCTGGAGGACTTTATGTCTGTCGCCGATTTCGCGAAGCGACGCTTCGGTGACGTCGCGACGGTACTTGCGGGGTTTTCCTTCGGTAGTTACGTCGCGGCGTGCGCAGCACAGCAGCTACAGCCGCACCAGTTGGTTTTGATCGCGCCTGCAGTCGGCCGGTTTCCGCTGGGAGATGTGCCGAAGCAAACGTTGGTCGTACATGGCGAAAAGGACGACGTCGTGCCGCTCGATGATGTGCTCAACTGGGCGCGGCCGCAACAGCTTCCGGTCGTGGTCTTTCCGGGCGCCGGACATTTTTTCCACGGCGCACTCGTTGATTTGCAGAACCAGGTCATGCGCTATTGCCGTGAGTGATGTCACGGTTTGGCGCGCCCGGGCTCGCTCCGGCATGTTGCTATTGATGCGCGAACGAGCCCGGATCGTTCGCAAAGTCTCTGTAACCGCGCTCGCTCTTTCGGGAAGGCAACCATGCTGATCGTCAAATCGCTCCACATCATTTTCATGGTTACCTGGTTTGCGGGTTTGTTTTATCTGCCGCGGCTGTTTGTTTATCACGCCATGTCGGATGACCGGCAGAGCATTGAACGTTTCAAGGTCATGGAGCGCAAACTGTTCTTCGGAATCATGACCCCGGGCGGCATACTGACGGTCGCATCAGGTCTGTGGTTGTGGCTTGGTTGGGGCTTTTATGGCGGCTGGCTGATGGCGAAAATGTTGCTGGTCGTAGTTCTGATTGGATACCATCTGTGGTGCGGCAAACTGGTTGCCGATTTTCGCCGCGACCAAAATTCTCACGGCCACGTCTGGTACCGCTGGTTCAATGAATTCCCGGTGCTGGTTCTCATACCGGTTGTATTTCTCGTGGTTATGAAACCGTTCTGATCCTGGCACGTTTGCGTGCATCCGAACCATGCGTTGGCTCGTCGCGATCTTGCTGGCAGTATCTCAAGCTTGGGTTTATGCCGGTGAGGAGCCGGGAGGGTCGGTTCTGGTGCAAGTGTCGTTTGTTACCGGTTTGCAACATCATGGCGCCAACAAGGCCTTCGACAAACTGAAAGTCGGCGATGCACTGCAACTCGAACGGGAGCCGCATCACCCTGATGATCCCAACGCGATCCGTGTCGAATGGCGTGGCCGCACGCTGGGCTACGTGTCCGCTGATGCAAACGAAAGCATCGCGCGCCAGATCGATTTCGGAAATCGCTTGCGTGCCAGAGTGGTGCGTCTGAGCAAACACCGTAACCCGGATCGGCGCGTAGAAATCGAAATTTACCTGCCGTTCTGACGCACGATGAGCTGGGGGAGAGCAGGCACTCGCTGGACGGTGTCCACCGGCTTGCTATTCAGGTCCCTGCCGGAACTGTCGGATCAGACGATGTTGAGGTGGTCGAGGCCGGAGGTCATGTCCTTGTCCTGGGCTTCTTTTCCGTGCAGCTTGATTTGCAGGCGCAGCTCGTTCATCGAGTCGGCGTTGCGCATCGCATCTTCGTAGCTGATCAGCCCCGCCTCATAGAGATCGAACAAGGCCTGGTCGAAGGTCTGCATGCCAAGCTCACGCGACTTTGACATGATCTCCTTGATCTCGTGAACCTCGCCTTTGAAGATGAGATCCGAGATCAGGGGTGTATTAAGCAATATTTCGATGGCGGCGGCCCGGCCTTTCTTGTCCCGCTTCGGGATAAGACGTTGCGAGATCATCCCCTTCAGGTTGAGCGAAAGGTCCATCAGCAACTGTGAGCGCCGTTCTTCCGGGAAGAAGTTGATGATCCGGTCCAGTGCCTGGTTGGAGCTGTTCGCGTGCAGCGTCCCCATGCAGAGGTGGCCGGTTTCGGCAAACGCGATCGCGTGATCCATTGTTTCCCGATCCCGGATCTCGCCAATCAGAATGACGTCGGGCGCTTGCCGCAAGGTGTTCTTCAATGCGGATTCCCAGTTTTCCGTATCGACGCCGACTTCGCGTTGCGTCACCAGGCAGTTCTTGTGTTCGTGAACGTATTCGATCGGGTCTTCGATGGTAATGATGTGGCCGTAGCTGTTCTCGTTGCGATAGCCCAGCATCGCTGCGAGCGTTGTCGATTTTCCCGAACCGGTCGCACCAACCACGATCACCAGGCCGCGTTTGGTCATTACCACGTCCTTCAGTACCGGTGGCAAACCGAGATCGTCCATCTTCGGAATCGTTGTCGTGATGGTTCGCAGCACCAGGCCGACGCGAGTTTGCTGAACGAAGGCGTTGACCCGGAAGCGACCGATCCCGGGTGGGCTGATCGCGAAATTACATTCGCTCGACCCCTCGAACTCCTGGGCCTGCTTGTCGTTCATCAGTGCCCGTGCGAGCTCTTGTGTATGTTGGGGTGTCAGGCTCTGATTCGACACCGGCGTCATTTTTCCATCCATCTTGAACGCGGGTGGAAATCCGGCGGTGATGAACAGGTCTGAAGCCTCCTTGGCGATCATTGCCCTGAGAAGGTCGTGAATGAATTTGACTGCCTGGTCTCTTTCCATATGTCTTTACCGGATTTCGTTTGCTATACAGATCGGGTCTTACTGGAAGGTATCCTTGTTGGCGGCTTTCGCCCGTGCCTCATCCTTGCTAATAACGTTGCGCTTGAGTAGTTCGGTCAGGTTCTGGTCGAGAGTCTGCATGCCGAGACTCTGGCCCGTCTGAATGGCTGAATACATCTGTGCGATCTTTGCTTCGCGGATGAGGTTACGGATGGCAGGCGTGCCGATCATGATCTCGTGGGCGGCAACGCGTCCCTGTCCATCCTTGGTCTTGCAAAGGGTCTGCGAAATTACGGCGCGAAGGCTCTCGGACAACATTGCGCGAATCATTTCCTTTTCGGCTGCGGGAAACACGTCGATCACGCGATCCACTGTTTTCGCGGCAGAACTGGTATGCAGCGTTCCGAACACCAGGTGGCCGGTTTCCGCGGCGGTCATCGCCAGGCGGATGGTTTCCAGATCCCGCATCTCGCCAACCAGGATCACATCAGGATCTTCGCGCAATGCAGAGCGCAAGGCGTTGTTGAACGAAAGCGTGTGAGGGCCCACTTCACGTTGGTTGATCAATGATTTCTTGCTATCGTGCACGAATTCGATCGGGTCCTCGACCGTCAGGATGTGGCCGTGGTCGTTCTCATTGATGTGGTTGACCATGCCGGCGAGCGTGGTGGACTTGCCCGAGCCGGTTGGCCCGGTTACCAGCACGATGCCGCGAGGGAACTCACAGATGTCCTTGAAAATTGGCGGGCATTTCAGCTCTTCCATCGTCAGGACTTTTGACGGAATGGTCCGCATCACGGCGCCGGCACCGCGCTGATGCACGAACGCGTTTACCCGGAATCGTGCAAGGTTTGGAATGGAAAACGAAAAATCGCACTCGAGGTTCTCCTCGTAGAACTTGCGCTGGCCGTCATTCATGATGTCGTACACCATCGCATGTACGTCCTTGTGTTCCATGGGAGGCAGATTTATGCGCCTTACGTCACCATGAACACGGATCATTGGCGGCAGGCCCGCTGAAAGGTGCAGGTCAGAGGCTTGGTTCTTGACGGAAAATGCGAGCAGTTCTGAGATATCCATCTATGTCAGTCCATATTGCGGAAGGGGAGGCGCAAGCGATAACATGATCTCATCGAAATCATTTAAATATCTTTAATATTCAATAGTTATCACATATATCGCAAGTGAATTATGAGCACAATTTCATCACGCTTGCAAGCCGTACAAGATCGGATTCTGGCCGCCACGGGCGCCTCAGGGCGCCCGCCCGATGCGGTTCGGCTTATTGCTGTCAGCAAGACGTTCTCCGCTGAGGCGGTTCGCGAAGCCTTTCGGGCTGGCCAACATGCCTTCGGAGAAAACTATCTGCAGGAAGCATTGAGCAAGATTGAGGCCCTGCCCGATTTGCCGGTGGAGTGGCATTTCATCGGTCCGATCCAGAGCAACAAGGCCCGGGCCGTCGCGCAGAACTTCTCATGGGTGCATACGGTGGACCGGCTCAAGCTGGCCGAACGACTTTCGGCCGCGAGGCCGGAAAACCTGCAACCGCTTCAGGTTTGCATCCAGGTCAATGTCAGCGGTGAGCGATCCAAGAGCGGTTGTCACCCCGATGCACTTGAGGAGCTGGCTCTCGCTGTCGCGCACCTGCCGCGATTGCAGCTGCGCGGGCTGATGGCGATCCCTGAACCAACAACCGATGTAAATTTCCAGCACCAGCAGTTTGCGCTGTTACGGCAACTCAAGGATCAGCTTGTGTCGACGGGGCTTTCGCTTGACTCGTTGTCGATGGGCATGTCGGATGATCTGGAGCCGGCCATTGCTGAAGGTGCGACCATGGTCCGCGTAGGGCGCGCGATTTTTGGTCCACGCCAATTACGTTGAAGCAATTGCCAGCGCTACGGGTGCTTGCCCGGTCATCAGTGCCCGGCGCTCGACGCCGGTAGGCGGCGGACGCTACACTCCGGTACCGGCACGAGGCTGGAGCCGCGTTGGTAGCCGGGCTGTCTCGCTCGGCCGTTGCTGGGTGAAGTAGCACTGACTAATTGACTAATTGTGGAAGCGGCCCTCTCGGCTGTAACCGCGTCCGGGTGTTTCGTGAAAATTGTTTTCGTAGGTGGTGGCAACATGGCTGCGGCGTTGATCGGAGGCATGTTGCAGCAAGGCATCTCCGGGGCGAACCTGCGGGTGATCGACCTGTCTGCACCGGCGCGAGCCCGGATTGCAGAGTTGGGCATCACCGCCCACGCCCAGTGGGATGATCAAACGGCGGCTGATGTGGTTGTGTTTGCGGTCAAGCCGCAGAACATGAAGGACGCTGTCACCGGTGTTGGATCCCGGTGCGGCGAAGCATTGGTGATCAGTATTGCGGCCGGTATCCGCTGCGCCGACATTGCGCGCTGGCTGGGTGGTCACGACCGGATCGTACGTATCATGCCAAATACGCCGGCGCTGATTGGCGCAGGAGTCTCCGGCATTTATGCGACATCCGGTGTCGGTCCCGATGATCGGAAACTGGCCGAGAATATGATTGCCGCGACCGGCAAGAGCGTGTGGTTCGAGCACGAAACACAGCTTGACGCGGTCACGGCAGTCTCGGGTAGCGGTCCGGGCTATGTGTTCTACTTTATCGAGGCGCTTGAGGAAGCGGCGATAGAACTGGGGCTTGATCCGCAAGCGGCGCGCATGCTGGCGATTGAGACGTTCCGCGGGGCTGCGCAGCTGGCCGCCACTTCGGACGATGGTCCTGCCGAGCTGCGAGCCAAAGTGACCTCCAGGGGCGGAACAACACAAAGCGCGCTTTCCGCCATGGAATCCGTTAGTGTCAAGGCGCTTATTGTGCAAGCTGTCAAACGGGCCGCGACGCGAGCCCGCGAATTGGGCGACGAGTTCGGCGATGACTGATCAGGTGGCGACGAATCGGGCGGTGGCCGAACCACCCATAAACAGGATGGGAAAGCCGGGATGAGTCAGGGAATGGTTTTTTTGCTGGAGACTTTTGTAGGCCTCTTTGTGCTTGCCCTGTTGCTGCGTTTTTTTCTTCAGGCGGTGCGGGCCCCGGCGCGCAATCCGCTATCGAACTTCGTGGCTGCGTTGACGGATTTTGCGGTGCGGCCAGCGCGGCGAATGATCCCGGGGCTGTGGGGCTACGATTTGTCGAGCCTGGTCCTTGCCTGGCTCCTCCAGCTTGCATTGATGTCCGCCGTGTTATCGATCAAGGGTTATGATTTTTCCGCCCCGGCGGGTGCAGCGATCGTGGGACTGGTCTGCCTGGCAGGCGCTAACCTCCTGAAAACATCCGTTTACATTGTTCTTGTCGCGACCATCATCCAGGCCGTGCTGTCCTGGATCAATCCGTACAGCCCGGTGGCGCCCATGCTCAATGCAATGACGCGACCCTTTCTGGGGGTCTTTCGGCGTCGTATTCCTCCGATCGGTGGTGTCGATTTGGCGCCGTTTTTTGTGCTTGTGGTCTGTCAGCTCTTGCTGATGTGGCCGGTTGCCTATCTGGAAGCGGTGTTTGTGCGCATGTTGTAGGCGGTTTAATGCCTGTTTGGCGGTGCCTGGCCCGATCTGGCGCAGGTTGTACGAAACTTGCTCTTTGTGGTTTGTGAGATATTCCTCGTGAGCCCGGGCATGTTCTGCCACTCTCGAGTAGAGGTAGTAAAGCACGTTGATTTATTGGAGGGTTTTGCCGGAATTTAGCGAGATGTGATGAACGCAGGTCACGTCATTCGAACCCGGCGAGCGTCATTGAACAAGCGCCGGTGACACAATCGGCCCGCTAAAAAAGATTGGTCAGTTTGCAAAAATATGAAAACTGAACTCGAAATCCAGGTAGAGAATTACCAGAAATGGCGCGACGAACTGCGCGAGACAATCGAAGCCTACCAGGCGTGGCTCGAAGGGCATGGACATGCGGATATCCGTCGCAGCCTGCGGATTTACGATCTGGTTGAAAGTCTCAGAAACGATCGCATCATGCTTGCGTTTCTTGCCGAGTTCTCGCGTGGCAAGACCGAGTTGATCAACGCCATGTTCTTTTCGGGCTACCGGCAACGTCTGCTTCCGTCAGACATCGGACGCACGACCATGTGTCCGACCGAGATTTTCTACGACGCAGCCGAGGAGCCCTATATCCGCCTGCTCCCGATCGAGACGCGTAAAGGCGAAGATGGCATTGGCGCGCTGAAACACCGGCCGATCGAATGGGTGCAGATCCGGCTCGACGTCGACTCGCAGGAGGCGATGTCAGAGGCGATGTCAAAGCTGGCCGATGTCAAGACGGTCCCGATTGAGGAAGCCGACGCAATGGGTCTGCTTGACGATTCGGAGTTCCTCACGACGACGGTGATCAAGAAGGGCGAGGGGAAAGTCGAAATTCCCAGCTGGCGTCACGCCATGATCAACTTTCCACACCCGCTATTGAAAAGCGGGCTGGTGGTGCTGGACACGCCGGGCGTGAACGCACTTGGAACGGAACCGGAATTGACGCTTTCCATGATTCCCAGCGCACACGCGGTACTCTTCCTGCTTGCGCTGGATACGGGTGTCACCAAGTCGGATCTTAACGTCTGGCAACAATATGTCCGCGATTACGTCAGTCGCAGGGTGGCGGTACTGAACAAAGTGGATCTCGCCTGGGACGATCTCAAGAGCCAGGCTGAAATCGATGCCGGGATCGAGCGTCAACTCGACGAGACTGCGAAAACACTCGACATCCAGCGCGACCATGTTATTGCGCTTTCCGCTCAGAAAGCGTTGCTGGCCCGTATTCGTGAGGACGAAGAGCTACTCAAGAAAAGCGGAATCGAACAACTTGAACGCCTGATTGCCGATGAAATTATTCCGGAAAAACAACAAATTTTGCGCGCGGCCGTTTCACGCGAAGTCGGGGGTATGGTCGAGACGTCATTGCAGACGGTAATCACGCAACGTGACAGTGGGCGTACGGAATTGCTCGAGATGTCGAAGCTGTCCGGAAAGAATCGCGATCTTGCAAAGAATTTACTCACCAAGTTCGAACAAGACAAGAAGAAGTACGGCCACCACATGGAAAGCTTTACGGGGTCTTTGAAGACCGTCACCCGGCAGGGGCAGGTTCTGCTCAATCCGATGTCGGATGAACGTCTTGGCGAACTGCTTGCAAAGAGCTCCCAGGCGATGGAAGACAGTTGGACGACCGCGGGGTTGATGCGGTCCATGCAGGCCCTGTTCGAAACGTTTTCACAGCAGGCGGAAAAAATTCTAGCTTTCTCCGCCGAGACGAAGGGATTTGTTGAAAACGTCTATTCGCAATTTCACAAACAGTTCGGCTTCAAGCAAATTTCTCCGCCAGCGCTTAACCTGGAGCGTCACATTTTGCGAATGCATACCCTTCAGGAAAGAACCGAGGCGTTTTGCAAGAATCCTGCGAACGTACTGGGCCGGGAAAAGCGTTTTGTGATCCGGCGGTTTCATGCGGAACTGGTCGGTCAGGGAATGCAGTTGTTCCGTGATGTGCGCAACGATCTCGACGGTTGGTTGAAGGGGGCGCTCAATCCGTTATCCATGCAACTGCAGGAGCATCAGAAACTTCTTGAGGCCCGGGTCGAGAGCCTTCGCAAGATAGCCGGCGACGTTAACGCGCTCCAGGAGCGCGTGCGCTATTTGCAAAAACAACAGCAGCAGCTTTCCAGCCAGGTTGCGGATCTCACCCGTATTCGTGACACGCTTGTCGCCGAAGTGCCATCTTCTTCGGAAACACCCGACGCAGCAGCGGTCGCTGCCTGATCATGTCGTGCCAGCCATGGTTTCGCAGAGCAGCATCGCGAAACCGGGTTGTCACACCAGAATGATGTCGTACTGCTCCTGCGTGTAGACCGATTCGACCTGAAGGGAAATCGGCTTGCCGATGAATTCCTCCAGCATTGCAAGGCTTTGCGATTCTTCGTCGAGAAACATGTCTATGACTTTCTGTGATGCAAGGATCCGGAACTCCTGTGCCGCGAATTGGCGCGATTCGCGAAGAAGCTCTCTCAGAACCTGGTAACAGACCGTCTGTGGAGTTTTGACTTCGCCACGACCGTGGCACATCGGACACGGCTCACACAAAATATGCGCAAGTGATTCACGCGTTCGTTTGCGTGTCATCTCGACCAGGCCGAGTTGGCTGAAACCGCTGACCGTGACGCGGGTGCGATCCAGGGAAAGCGCTTTCTTGAACTCGGCGAGCACCGCTTCGCGATGGGTCTCGTTGTCCATGTCGATAAAGTCGACGATGATGATTCCGCCCAGATTTCGCAGCCGCAACTGTCGGGCGATTACCTGGGCGGCTTCCAGATTGGTCTTGAAAATTGTGTCGTCAAAATTACGGCCGCCAACGAATCCGCCAGTGTTGACGTCAACCGTAGTCAGCGCCTCTGTCTGATCCATGATCAGGTAGCCCCCCGATTTCAGGGAGACGCGGCGAGCCAGTGCCCGTTCGATTTCTTCTTCCACGCCGTATAACTCGAACAGTGGTCGGTCACTTGCGTAGTGATGCAATCGATCGGCAAATCGTTGCAGGTAACTGCCCGCGAACGACTTCATTTTCTGGAAGTTCTCGCGCGAGTCGACCAGGATACGTTCAAAATCTTCGTTTACAAAATCACGCATTACACGCAGGCTCAGATTCAGATCCTGGTACAGCAGTGCCGGTGCCCGAGCGTTTGACGCCTCCTCCTGGATGCTTCCCCAGAGCTTGCGCAGGTATTCGATATCGGCCGCCAGTTCATCATCACTGGCGGTTTCAGCCATGGTGCGAATGATGTAGCCACGGTCATCGGAGTCCTTCAGCAACTCCAGAAGTTTTTCCCGCAGCAAGGTACGCTCTGCTTCGTCACCGATGCGCTGTGAAATACCGATGTGCGATTCCTGGGGCAGATACACCAGTAGCCTGCCCGCGATGCTGATTTGCGTCGATAGGCGCGCGCCCTTGGTACCGATCGGATCCTTGATGACCTGCACCAGAAGTTTCTGCCCCTCATGCAAGGCCTTCTCGATCGGTTTGGGATCATCTGCGTTCTGGCGGTGACCCCAAAGATCGGCGACATGCAGAAAAGCCGCACGGTCAAGACCGATCTGGACAAATGCCGATTGCATGCCGGGCAGTACTCTGCTCACCTGGCCCAGATAAATATTGCCCACCAGTCCGCGGCTTGATTCGCGCTCTACGTGTAGTTCCTGAACAATGCCCTGCTGCAAAACGGCGACCCGGGTCTCCTGTGGGGTCAGATTGATGAGAATTTCACCGTTCACGTGGTGCGCAGTCCGAACGAGGCAAGCAGGCGCGCCGTGTCAAAAATGGGCAACCCAACGACGCCGCTGTAGCTGCCGGAAATGTGCTCGATAAAAATGCTGGCACGTCCCTGAATGCCGTAGGCGCCAGCCTTGTCGAATGGTTCGCCGGAGGCGACATAACGGCGAATCTCGTCGTCCTCCACTTCGCGAACGCGAACTTCGGTTGTTGAAAGTGCTTCCTCGAAACGATCGTTGTATTTGACGGCGACGGCAGTGTGCACGTAGTGGGTGGTTCCGGAGATCTGCTTGAGCATTGCCACCGCGTCTTCGCGGTCGGATGGTTTGCCAAGTATGCTGTCTCCTACGGCAACGGTCGTGTCCGCTGCGAGGACCGGATATCGCAAAAGTCTGCGCTGTTCCAGTCTAGCCCAGCCGGCTTCGGCTTTGAGGCGGGCGATTCGGCGGGCGTATTCCCCGGGATTTTCACCGGTATGCGGTGTTTCATCGAAATCGGCTTCCCGCCCGGGTCCCTCTCGCAGCAGCAGCATTTCAAAACTTACCCCCATCTGTTTGAGGATGTCCCGGCGCCTGGCGCTGCGCGAAGCAAGGTAGATATGTCTTTCGAGAAAAGCCACTTTATTCTCCGCCTTCAATAACGTCGGCTGGTCTTTTATTCCCGGTGGTAGGGGTGATTACGCATGATCGATGTTGCCCGGTAAAGCTGTTCGACAAGCACGACGCGTGCGAGCGCGTGCGGCATTGTCAGTTTAGAGAGCGAAAAAACGAGATTCGCACCTTCCTTGAGGCTCTCGTCCAGCCCATCTGCACCGCCGATCAGAAAACAGACGTCCCGGGCGTCAACCATCCAGTCCTGTATTTGAGCGGCTAACTGTGCCGTCGTAAGTGTTTTCCCGCGCTCGTCCAACGCTACTTTTACACCGTGAGATGGGATGGCGGCAACAATTCGATCCCGCTCGGTAACACGGGCCCGTATTCCCTGCGCCGCACCCTTGCCGGTGCGACCACCCGCCCGGATTTCTGTCAGCACCACCGGCATTTCACGCGGCATCCGCCGTGCATATTCCTCGAACCCGCTACTGATCCAGGCCGGAGGCCTGTGTCCGACGGCGATGATATGCAACTTCACGGGTGCAGTGGCCGCCCTCTGTTTCAGCCAGGCGAGCTGTGTTCTGCACTGCCTTCAGCGCGCATCATGGCGGATTTGGGCTGCGGCGTTTCTCCGCCCCACAGTTGTTCAAGATTGTAATAAGTTCGTACTGCCGGCTGCATAACGTGAACGATTACATCGCCCAGGTCGACCAGTACCCACTCACCGGAATTTTCCCCTTCGACCCCGAGTATCTGGCCGCCAAGTGCCTTGACCTTGTCCTGAAGGTTGTTTACCAGCGCGCGTGTCTGGCGAGTCGATTCCGCGCTCGCGACTATGATGAAATCGAACAGAGAGCTCATCTTCTGAACATCCAGAACCACAATATCTTCTGCCTTGATGTCTTCCAGCGCATCCACTGCGGCGCGGCATAGTGCTTCAGTTTGCATCTTGCTCCTTGTACAGTCCGTGCGCATCAATATACGCGATTACCGCGTCCGGGAGGAGATAGCGCAGACTCGCTCTTCTGCGTATCAAACTCCGTACTGCAGTTGCCGACACGTCCAGCGCCGTTAATTCATGTGTGAACAAGCTGCCGGCCGGAGCGCGTTGGAGCGCTACCGGGTTCGGTTCGAGTCGCCTTTCGTATTGTGCGCGCAAGGGTTCGGGCAGCGACAACGCAAGTTGTTCAAGTGGAAATCCCGGGCGTCTGGCGACGATGACGTGCGCGAGATCGAACAGATCTTCCCAGCGGTGCCAGGTTGTCAGGGTCGCGAAAGCGTCTGCGCCCATCAACAGGCAAAGCGGCTGCACGCCCGATTCGCTACGCATCTCGGCCAGCGTGTCGATGGTAAAACTCGGACCACTACGGCTGAGCTCACGTGCATCCACCACGAACCCGGGATTGCCCTCGATCGCCAACCGGATCATTGCGAGGCGATGCTCGGGCGAGGCGGCGGGCTCGCCCCGGTGCGGCGGCACAGCGGCGGGAATTATCCTTACCTGTTGAAGATCGAAGGCTTCGGCAATCTCTTCGGCGAGACGCAGGTGCGCGAAATGGATCGGATCGAACGTGCCCCCGAACAGGCCGATGGCGGTCGCGGAGCTCAACTCTGGCGCCGCGACCGCGCCGCGCAGGCGTTACGCCTTGCGACAATTGATTCGTACGAACTGGCGGAGCGCTGGCGCGGACGGATCACGGAGATGCGAACTGCTTCTATAGCAGCACCCTGCGAATGTCGCTGAGTACGGCATTCAGATAGGTGATGAATCGCGCACCTTCGGCACCGTCGATGACGCGGTGATCATAGGATAGTGACAGTGGCAGCATCAGCCGTGGCTCAAAATTCTTACCATCCCATACCGGCTTCATGACCGAGCGTGATACGCCAAGTATCGCGACCTCGGGAGCGTTGACGATTGGCGTGAAATGCCCGCCGCCGATGCCTCCCAGGCTCGAAATCGAAAAAGTACCGCCTTGCATATCCTTCGGCCCGAGCTTGCTGTCGCGTGCCTTGCTGCTCAGCGTTCCCAGTTCCGCCGCCAGTTGCATCACGCCTTTCTGGTCGACGTCGCGAACCACTGGTACGACCAGTCCGCCTGGCGTATCAACTGCCACGCCGATGTTGTAGTAGCCCTTGATGATCAGCGCATCGCCTTCCGGTGCGAGCGAAGAATTGAATTCGGGGTGCTTTTTCAGCGCCGCGACGACTGCCTTCATGATGAAGACAAGTGGAGTCAGTTTGACTTGCGCCTTCTCCGCTTCTTTTGCCATCGACTTGCGGAATGCTTCCAGTTCGGTGACGTCTGCCTCATCGTTTTGCGTGATATGCGGTATGTGCACCCAGTTGCGGTGCAATGCCGGACCGGAGATCTTCTTGATACGCGACATCTTTTGCGTTTCAACCGGGCCGAACTTCGCAAAATCGACAACTGGCCACGCCGGCAGTCCGAGCGCGAGGCCGGCACCGGAAGCGCCGGTGCTAGCACCGCCGCTGGTCATAACGCCTTTCACAAACTTCTCTATATCTTCTTTCAGTATCCGGCTCTTCGGCCCGCTGCCATTCACCTTACCAAGGTCGACGCCAAGCTCGCGCGCGAATCGCCGTACACCGGGACTCGCGTGCGCAGCGACGAATGCGCGCTCGTCGATCGCGGCCGGCGTCGCCGGTGCGGCAGCAGCAGGTGGTGGCGCGGATGCTGCGGGCGGTGCCGGTTCAGCAGTCGGTGGGGCGGATGTATCGGCAGCAGGCGTGGCGGCTGGTGCCGGAGAAGGTTTGCCTTGCCCGGCCGCAGTGGGCGCTCCGTCGCTGGCTTCAATGGTGAGGATGGTTGCGCCCTCGGCAACCTTGTCACCGACCTTGACCTTCATCTCCTTGATGGTGCCGCCGAATGGGGCCGGCACTTCCATTGTCGCCTTGTCCGACTCGAGTGTGATCAGCGAATCTTCCGGATTGACAGTGTCGCCGGGCTTGACCAGCACCTCTATGACGGGAACATCCTTGAAGTCACCGATGTCGGGTACCAGTACGTCTTTCAGGCTTGCCATATGCGTATCCTTGATTCTCTTGATCTTTGATTTTCGGGCTTCATCATTCGCGAATCCGGTGTCATTCAGACTGTCGTCGGATCAGGCTTGTCCGGGTTGAGACCGTATTTCTCAATAGCTGCCGCGACTTTGGAAGTCGGGATAGTGCCTTCGTCGGCGAGCGCCTTGAGCGCGGCAACGGTGACGTACCGACGATCGACTTCGAAGAATCCCCGCAATTTTTCGCGCGTGTCCGAGCGACCGAATCCGTCAGTACCAAGCACGACGAAATGCTTGTGAATGAACGGCCGGATCTGATCGGCAAACATCTTCATGTAGTCTGTCGCCGCCACCACTGGTCCGGTGGCGCGATCGAGACATTTGCTAACGTAGGCTTCACGTGGTTTCTCGTCCGGGTGCAGCATGTTCCAGCGCTCTACGCCAAGCCCTTCGCGTCTCAATTCTGTAAAACTCGGGCAGCTCCAGATATCCGCGGCGATGCCGAAGTCTTCTTCCAGCATTGCCTGTGCAGCAATGACCTCGCGCAGTATCGTTCCGCTGCCGAGCAGTTGTACCCGGGGCGTTTTTTTATTGCCCTTGCCCTCGCCTAGTTTGCTCTCCGACAGCCGGTACATCCCCTTGATGATGCCTTCTTCAGCGCCCTCTGGCATGGCCGGATGATGATAGTTTTCGTTCATCACGGTGAGGTAATAGAAGACGTCTTCCTGCTCCTTGTACATCCGGCGCAGACCGTCCTGAATGATGACTGCGACTTCGTAGGCAAACGTCGGGTCATAGGATATGCAGTTGGGAACCGTCGATGACATCAGGTGGCTATGGCCGTCCTCATGCTGCAAGCCCTCACCGTTAAGCGTCGTGCGTCCCGCAGTCCCGCCCAGCAGGAAGCCGCGCGCGCGCTGGTCGCCTGCCGCCCAGGCGAGATCGCCGATGCGCTGGAAGCCGAACATCGAGTAGTAGATGAAGAACGGAATCATCGAAGCGCCGTGCGTCGAATAGGATGTCGCCGCAGCAATCCACGATGACATGGCGCCGGCTTCGTTGATGCCTTCTTGCAGAATCTGGCCGTGCTTGTCCTCTTTGTAGAACATGAGTTGGTCGGCATCCTGCGGCGTGTAGAGCTGACCGACCGAAGACCAGATGCCCAGTTGCCGGAACATCCCCTCCATGCCGAATGTGCGTGACTCGTCGGGAACAATGGGCACGACCCGCTTGCCGATATTCTTGTCTTTGACCAGAGTCCCGAGGATGCGCACAAATGCCATGGTGGTGGAGAACGACCGTTCGCCGGAGTCCTTTAACAACCCTTCGAACGCAGACAGCGGTGGCGTGTCGAGCGCGTCGCCGGTGCGCCGGCGCGTCGGCAGATAGCCGCCGAGCGCCTCGCGACGCTTGTGCATGTATTCCAGTTCCGGCGAGCCTTCTTCGAAGGTCAGGTAGGGGATCTCGTCGAGCTTCTCGTCAGGAACCGGTAAATTGAACCGGTCGCGAAACGACTTGAGCGAGGTCGTCCCCATTTTCTTCTGCTGGTGGGTGATGTTCTGCGCTTCGCCGGCCTCACCCATGCCGTAACCCTTGATGGTCTTGGCGAGAATCACTGTCGGCTGCCCGGTGTGCTTCGCGGCCGCCGCGTAGGCCGCATATATCTTGTGTGGATCGTGGCCGCCGCGGTTCAGTCGCCAGATATCGTCGTCCGACAGATTCGACACCATGGCGCGTGTCTCCGGGTATTTGCCGAAGAAATGCTCGCGCACGTAAGCGCCGTCCTTCGACTTGATAGTCTGGTATTCGCCGTCGACGGTTTCTTCCATCAGTTTTTGCAACACGCCGTCGGTATCACGGGCAATCAGCGGATCCCAGTAGGAGCCCCATACCAGCTTGATCACATTCCATCCGGCGCCACGGAAATCGGCTTCCAGCTCCTGAATGATCTTGCCGTTGCCGCGCACCGGTCCGTCGAGACGTTGCAGGTTGCAATTCACAACAAATATCAGGTTGTCGAGGCGTTCGCTGGCGGCGATGCCGATCGCACCCAGAGATTCAGGTTCGTCGGTTTCGCCATCGCCGAGGAAGCACCACACCTTGCGGCCTTCGGTGTTCGCGATGCCGCGATCCTGCAGGTACTTCATGAAGCGCGCCTGATAGATTGCCATGATTGGCCCCAGGCCCATCGACACGGTCGGGAATTGCCAGAAGTCCGGCATCAGCCAGGGATGGGGATAGGAAGACAGTCCGTCGCCATCGACTTCCTGGCGGAAGTTATCCATTTGTTTCTCTGTCAGTCGGCCCAGCATGAAGGCGCGTGCATAGACGCCGGGTGCTGAATGGCCCTGAACGAAGACCAGATCACCGCCGTGATTTTCCGAAGGCGCGTTCCAGAAGTGGTTGTAGCCGACGTCATAGAGTGTCGCTGCCGAGGCGAAACTGGCGATATGACCGCCGACGTTGGTGTCCTTGTTGGCGCGCAATACCATGGCAGCCGCATTCCACCGCACGTAGGATCGGATGTGGTGCTCAAGCTCATGATCGCCAGGTGATTTTTCTTCCTTCCCGGGCGGTATGGTGTTGATGTAGGCAGTATTGGCGCTGTAAGGCAGATAAGCGCCGGATCGGCGCGCCTTTTCGATGAGTTGCTCGAGAATGTAGTGCGCCCGCTCAGGCCCCTCGTGCTTCAGGACGCTGTCGAGCGCGTCCAGCCATTCCCTGGTTTCCTGTGGATCGTCGTCCGGTAGCGCTGCCATCTTTTATAACCCTTTGTGAGGATGGAACGGGCTCGTGCATTGATTGTGCGGTCCCGTGAAGGCAAAAATTATAGCACTGGCATACTGCAAATACGGCTGTAAAAAGGCAATTTAGTGGCTTAAGGGCATAAGTCAGATTCCATTACAGTTCATAATGTGAAAGCTCGCTTGTGCTCAGGCTTTCTTTGACTTTGGTGGTGTCCGCCCCATCAGGAAAAACTCGTCATTGGGACGCATGTCGGTCAGGATCGCCATGCGATTGGACAAAGCGAAAAACGCGGTAATGGCGCCGATGTCCCAGATATCCTCGTCGTTGAAGCCGTGCTGGCGCAGAGTCGCCTTGTCTGCTTCACCGACGGTTTCGGGCGTGCGTGCCAGTTTCACGGCGAAATCCAGCATCGCCTTTTGACGATCGGTAATGTCAGCCCGCGAATGATGCGCCGCGACCTGATCGGCGATCTGCGGGTTCTTTGCGTAGATGCGCAGTATCGCCCCGTGCGCGACGACGCAATACAGGCAGTGATTCACGCCGCTGGTCGCAACCACGATCATCTCGCGCTCCGCTTTCGACAGCCCTGAATCGCGCAACATCAACGCATCGTGATACGCGAAGAAGGCACGAAATTCATCGGGACGGTGCGTCAGTGCGAGGAAAACGTTCGGAATGAATCCGGCTTTCTCCTGCACCGCGAGCATCATGTTCCGAATGTCTTCAGGCAGATCGGCCAGCTCCGGCACCGGGTAACTGCTGATTGGTTTTTCACTCATTTGGATTTCCGTGTGGTCAGTTGAACTTGCGCAGATCGTCGATCACCTTGCCGTCGTTTGCCAGCGAGCCGGGCGGTACGACGCTGACTTCACCGCGCAGTTTCGTGATTTCGCGAATCGTATCCGATATTGCTGATGCCAGAGAGTCGCCATCGTTCGCGACCTCGCACTGAAGGGTCATGCGATCGTTGCTCTGGACGTCGTGCTCGATCACCAGTCGGGCACGAATGACTTGCGGATAACGTTTGGCAATTTCCGCGACCTGGGAGGGGTGAACAAACATGCCCTTGACCTTGGCCGTCTGGTCCGCACGGCCCATCCAGCCCTTGATTCGCATATTGGTTCGGCCGCATGGGCTCTGCCCGGGCAACAGCGCCGACAAATCGCCGGTGCCAAAACGGATCAACGGATACTCCGTCGAGAGATTGGTTACCACAACCTCGCCGACCTCGCCTTCGCTGACAGGGTCATTGCTGCCCGGCCGAACGATCTCGAGCAGCACGCCTTCGTCGACAACCAGGCCTGCGTCGGGGCTGGATTCATATGCAATCAGCCCAAGATCCGCTGTCCCATAGCACTGGCGCACTTCTATTCCGCGTTTCAGGAATGATTCGCGAACAGCTGGCAGCAGTGCTTCGCCTGACACCAGTGCCTTGCCGAGGCAGGAGACGTCCACACCCATTTCGTCGGCCTTTTCCAGGATGATCTTGAGAAACGAAGGCGTTCCGCCGTAGGCGTTGGGGCGCAGGTCAGCGATGGTCTGCACCTGCATCTCGGTCTGGCCAACACCTGCTGGAAATACCGCGCAGCCGACCGCTTGTGCGCCGAGGTCAACCATGAACCCGGCAGGTGTGAAGTGGTAGGAGAAGCAGTTGTGCAAAACATCTCCGCGGCGAAGGCCCGCAGCCCACAGCGCACGCCCGAAGCGCCAGAAGTCACCCGTTGCGCCCTGTGGATCGTAAATTGGGCCGGGAGAAGAAAATATTCTCCCAAGATCTCCATGCGCAACCGAGGTCATGCCGCCAAAAGGTGGCGATTCCTTCTGAAGGGCGATGAGGTCGGACTTGCGGGTTACCGGAATGCTCGCGAGTGCACTGCGGTCGCGCACCGCCTCCGGGTCAACCTGTTTCAACAGCTTGCCGAAATATGGTGCTTTCCATTTGGCGTGTGCGATGTGACCCGGCAGCGAACCAAGCAAGGCCTGTTCGCGTTGCTCAGGCGAGCGGGTTTCCAGATCGTCATAAAAGTCGGTCATGTCGTTTCAACTGTGCAATTTCAAAAAATCGATTCAGCGGCACGGCAAGATGCGTGCGTCGCAGCGGTGAACGCCCCCTGAGCCGGGCGCGATACGTCATGCAAGCCAGCGCTTGCGGCGGCGATAGTGTTTCGAATCGCGGAAACTCTTGCGCCCTGACGTGGAAATGCCGAGATAGAATTCCTTGACGTCCTCGTTGCTGGCCAGATCCTTTGCCGGCCCGTCCATCACGACACGCCCGTTCTCGAGAATGTATCCATAGTCGGCATGGCGCAATGCGACGTTGGTATTTTGCTCGGCCAGCAGGAAGCTCACATTTTCCTTGCGGTTGAGATCTTCGACGATCCCGAAAATCTCCTCAACGATCTGGGGCGCCAGCCCCATCGACGGCTCATCGAGCAGTATCATGCGCGGCCTTGCCATCAGCGCGCGGCCAACCGCCGTCATCTGTTGTTCTCCGCCCGAAGTGTAACCGGCGAGACTGCTGCGCCGCTGCTTCAGTCTGGGAAAGTAGGTATACACCTTTTCCAGATCCGCTGCGATTGCGCTGCGGGCGCCGCCGCGGGTGAATGCGCCGGTGAGCAGGTTTTCCTCAACCGTCAGGTGCGCGAAACAATGGCGGCCTTCCATTACCTGGATGACGCCGCGCTTTACCACCAGTGACGGATTGAGCTGATCAATGCGTTCATTGTCGAACACAATTGAACCCTTGGTGACGTCACCTCGCTCCGCTCCGAGCAAATTGGAAATCGCCTTGAGCGTGGTCGATTTTCCGGCACCGTTCGCACCCAGCAGCGCGACGATGCGGCCTTCCTCAACGTCAAGGGAAACACCCTTGAGTACAAGAATGACGTGATCGTAGATCACCTCGATGTTCTTGACCGACAACAGGGTCCGGCCCGGCGCGTTCTCTGTCATGAAAATTCCGCTTATCTACTCGAATCACTCCCGGACGAAACCGTGCTGGTCCCGCCCGGTTGCAAACAATCAGCCCTTGCAGGCCACCCGCTTGATATTGTTCTCTTTTGCGTAGTTATCCGCCGCGGCATCCACCATTGGGCGCAACACCGAATTGTCCGCCTCAATCCAGTCAGAAATGAATTTCCACTCGCTGCCGGTCCACTGATGGATGCGCGCACTGCGTGAACCCTCGTGATCATTACACGTGACCTTAAGTGGGCGCATCATCCCTTCGAGTCCCAGTTCCTTGATGCGGGCAGCGCTGACATCCAGGTTCTCCATGCCCCAGCGTACCTGTTCGCCTGTCAGCGATTTATTGCCGTACTTGCCCTGCGCGGTGCGGATGCCTTCGATGATCAACACTGCGTTCAGGAGGCCACGGTTATAGAGCACGTGCCCCACATCCTCTTTCGGACCAGCGCCCTGGTCGTTACCGTGAACGTACTTGAGTATGTCGGCGTGTACTGCACTCTTGCCGGCCGAATGTTGCAGGGTGATCGCGCTATAGCCCTTGGCGTTCGCGCCCGCTGGCGTCACATCGGGTTCCGCACCGGCCCACCAGACGCCGAAGATCTTGTCACGCGGGTACCTCACCGCCGATGCTTCCTTGATCGCGGTGGAGTTCATTACGCCCCAGCCCCACAGGAACACATAGTCGGGGCGATTCCTGCGAACCTGCAGCCATGCCGCTTTCTGCTCAACACCCGGGTGCGTAACCGGGATCTTAAGGAGCTTGAATCCGTGCATCTTGGCACGCTTTTCCAGCAGCGGAATTGGCTCTTTGCCGTACGGCGAGTCGTGGTAAACGAGAGCGATCGTCTTGCCCTTCAATTTTTTCAAACCGCCGTTCAGATTGCCAACGTGTTGCACCATGATGTCGGCCGCGGTCCAGTAGGTTCCCAGTAATGGAAAATTCCACGGAAACACGGAGCCATCGACCGACTCCGAACGGCCGTAGCCCATGGTGACAAGCGGGATTTTGTCCGCCGCGACTTTCTCCGTCAGTGCGAAGGTAATCCCGGTCGACAGCGGGTTGAAAACCGAAGCGCCGGTCGGGCCTTTGCCCTTGAGTCGTTCGTAGCACTCAACGCCCCGATCGGTGGCATATCCGGTTTCGCATTCCTCGAACGTAATCGTCACGCCATTCAAGCCGCCATCGCGCGCGTTGACCAGATTCAGGTAGTCCACGAATCCGTTTGCGAACGGAATGCCGTTCGGTGCGTACGGACCGCTGCGATAAACCAGCAGCGGAATGAACTGCTCCGCCGCCGCATACGCGGCGGGGATTGCGCCGATTGAGCCAGCGGCAGCGAGCCCCAGCAACAGCATCTTGAGTTTCAGGAACGTACGCATACTTGTTCTCCTAAGTGAAACAAAATCATCTGAAACAACATCATCAGTCTTCGGTTAATGCGGTGACGGGCCATTGACTGCAAAGACTCCCCCGGTAAGTGGCACCCGTCAGTACGGAAACGGCCACAACCGCAATTTTTCTTTTGCTATGCGCCACAACCTGGCCAGACCTTGCGGCTCAACGGCCAGGAAAAACACAATCAGGGCGCCGAATATCATGAACTCGATGTGCGAAATCATTGCCGTCGACAACTGTATCCCCAGCCAATGTGGCGTTTGATTCAGTATCAGCGGCAATACCGTGATAAAGGCTGCACCCAGAAACGCGCCGAGTATTGATCCAAGTCCGCCGATAATGACCATAAACAAAATACTGAACGATCGGTTGACATCGAAAGCGAGCGGCTCCCATGAGCCGAGATGCACGAAACCCCACAAGGCACCGGCTACGCCGATAAAGAATGAACTTACGGCGAACGCCGAAAGTTTTGCATACATCGGCCGGATGCCGATGATTTCCGCTGCCACGTCCATGTCGCGCGTTGCCATCCAAGCACGGCCAATGCGTCCGCGAACGAGGTTCTTTGCGACGATCGCGAACAGCACCAGTATCGTCAAACAGAGGAAGTATTTCCTCAGCGGCGATTCGAATTCGAAACCGAACAGGCTGATCGCCGGAACGGCAATCGAACCCGAAGGAGTGTAATTGGTGAACCAGCCGATCCGGCTGAATACCCAGTCAATAAAGAACTGCGCGGCGAGCGTCGCCACCGCCAGATAGAAGCCCTTGATGCGCAAGCTCGGTATGCCGAACAGAATGCCGACCAGCGTCGCGACGCCACCGGCGAGCACAAATGCAATCAACGGGTTCAGACCCGGAATGCGTATCCAGAAGTTATAGGCCGCATAGGCGCCCACTGCCATGAAAGCGCCGGTCCCGAGCGATACCTGACCGCAGTACCCCACCAGCAGATTCAGGCCCAGCGCAGCCAGTGCCATGATCAGAAACGGGATAAAAATTGCGCGAAACAGATACTCGTTGGACAGCAGGGGAACGGCGACGAAGCCGATCAGAAGCCAGATGCCGATGAATACCCGGTCCTGGGAAATCGGGAATGCCGCCTGGTCGGCGGCATAACTGGTCTTGAACTGTCCTGCTTCGCGATAGAACATGATTCGTTAACGCTCTGGATAGTGAATGGTTGGTTTGCGCAATGCGGGCAGTTGCATACTGGAATGATTCGTCATACGCGATCGATGTGCTTCTCGCCGAACAGGCCTTGTGGCCGGAACAGCAGGAAGAACAGCGCCAGCACATAGGCAAACCAGTTTTCGATGCCGCCGCCGATGTAGGGCCCCAGATAGACTTCTGAAAGCTTCTCGCCGGCGCCGATGATCAGGCCGCCGACAATGGCGCCAAGCACTGACTCGAAGCCGCCGAGAATCAGCACCGGCAATGCCTTGAGCGCGATCAGTGACAACGAGAACTGCACGCCCAGCTTCGATCCCCAGATAATTCCGGCGACCAGTGCAACCAGGCCGGCGACGGACCATACGATCACCCAGATATAGTTCAGCGGGATGCCAACTGATTGAGCGGCCTGGTGGTCATCGGCAACGGCGCGCAGGGCGCGTCCGATGCGAGTGCGCTGAAAAAACAGCGCCAGCGCGGCGACCAGCAGGCCGGCAACGAGCGCGGCCACCATGTCTTCGGTCGACAGCAACACACCACCCTCGAAGATCGACTCGAACAGAAGAACCGGATCCTTGGGGATGCCGACATCCAGCGTGTAGACGTCACTGCCCCAGATGGCCTGGCCAAACCCGTCGAGAAAATAAGCGATTCCGAGGGTTGCCATGAACAGGCTGATGCCGGGCTGGTTCACCAGCGGGCGCAACACCAGGCGCTCGATGACAATTGCCAGCACGATCATGATCGCGATGGTGATCGCCAGTGCCAGCAGCATGGGCGCAAAGGTGTCTTTCAGGATGTCGAGCAGACGCACGAAACTCAGTGCGGCGAACAGCACCATTGCTCCCTGCGCAAAATTGAACACCCCGGAGGCTTTGAAAATCAGCACAAAGCCGAGCGCAACCAGCGAGTACAACACGCCCGCCATCAATCCGCCGACAAGAACTTCGATAAAGAAACCCATAGCTCGTGAAACACAACATGGTCCGGCCGCGAGGAGATCCTTCTTTGTCCTCCGGCTACGCCCTGATCATGCTATGTGTGCGCCTCCCTTTTGTTGTCTTGCCCGGTTGTGCGGTGTCTGGTTCAGTGCGCGACGCCCAGATAGGCGTCGATCACTTCCTGGTTACTGCGAATCTCGTCCGGCGTGCCATCACCGATCTTGCGCCCGTAGTCGAGCACCACGACGCGATCGGACAAATCCATCACCACGCCCATGTCGTGCTCGATCAAAACGATCGTTGTTCCGAACTCGTCATTGATATCGAGGATGAAGCGGCTCATGTCCTCTTTTTCCTCGATATTCATCCCTGCCATCGGCTCGTCGAGCAGCAGCAATTCAGGCTCGGCGGCCAGTGCGCGGCCCAGTTCGACGCGCTTTTGCAGCCCGTAGGGCAGGCGCCCGACCGGGGTTTTGCGAATCGACTCGATTTGCAGGAAGTCGATAATTTCCTCGACCTTGCGGCGGTGCCTGATTTCCTCGTTGCGCGCCTTGCCCAGATAAATGCATTGCCATAAGAAGCCGGCGTGCATTTTCAGTGTGCGCCCGGTCATGATGTTGTCGAGCACGCTCATGCCCTTGAACAAGGCGATATTCTGGAATGTCCGGGCGATGCCCTGGCTCGCCGCTTCGTGCGGGCGCATCTGCGAGCGCGTCGCACCCTTGTAGGTCACGCTGCCGCTGTTGGGGTGATACACGCCGTTGATGACATTGAGCAGCGAGCTCTTGCCCGCGCCATTCGGGCCAATAATCGCGAGAATTTCGTGTTCCCGCACGTGCAGGCTGATGTCCGACAGCGCCTTTACGCCGCCAAAGGACAACGAAATACTGTCCATGCTCAGGACTGGTTCGCCGAGTGAACGAACTGCCGTCATCACGCAGCCTTTCTGGTTTCGGTGGTTTGCACCAGCGCGACGTCCCGGATTGTGACGTCGGCACTGATCACGCCGCTGCGGCCATCTTCAAACTTGACCTGGGTTTCAATTTCGCAGTGCTCAGCGCCGTTGAACAGCGCCGTCACCAGCGGTTCGTACTTTTCTGCAACAAAGTTTCGCCGTACCTTGCGGGTGCGCGTGAGTTCATCGTCGTCGGCGTCCAGTTCCTTGTGCAGAATCAGGAAACGCCGCACTTGTGAGCCCGAGAGACTGGCCTCCTGCGCAAGATCCTCGTTGACCTTGTCAACGCATTCCTGGAGCAGCGAATAGACTTCCGGCTTCCCGGCAAGATCAACGTAACCTGCGTAAGGCAATCCGTTGCGTTCGGCCCAGTTGCCGACGGCCTGCATTTCGATGTTCAGAAATGCGCATACCGTGTCGCGGCCATCGCCGAAACAGACTGCTTCCTTGATGAACGGGAAAAACTTCAGTTTGTTCTCGAGAAACTGCGGCGCGAACATGGTGCCGTCGGTCAGTTTTCCGACATCCTTGGAGCGGTCGATGATTTTGAGGTGACCGTCATTGTCGAAAAAGCCTGCGTCGCCCGTCTTGAAATAACCGTCGGGCGTAATCGTCTCGGCAGTCGCTTCCGGACTCTTGTAGTACTCCTTGAGCATACCCGGGCTCTTGACGAGAATTTCGCCCTTGTCGGCAATCCTGATTTCCACGCCCGGCAATGGCTTGCCTACGGTGTCCAGCCTTGACTCGCCGTTGGGTTGCTTGCACACGTAAGCGGCTGTCTCGGTTTGTCCGTAGAGCTGTTTCAGGTTGATCCCGAGTGATCGATAGAACCGGTACAGATCAGGGCCGATCGCGGCACCGCCGGTATACGCGACGCGGATGCGGCTCATGCCGAGATTGTTGCGCAGCGGCCCGTAAATCAGCGCATCGCCTATGGCGTAGAGAAGGCGGTCGAGCAAGGGCACTGGTTTGCGATCCATGATGTCCGGCCCGCAGCGTTTTGCCACAGCCATGAATGCATCGAACAGCCAGCGCTTCAAGCGGCTCGCGTCCTCCATGCGGATCATCACCTGGGTGAGCAGATTCTCGAACACGCGAGGTGGCGCGAAGTAATACGTCGGCCCGATTTCGCGCAGGTCGGTCATCACCGTGTCGGACGACTCCGGGCAATTGACCGTAAAGCCCGCCACCAGCGCCTGGCCGTACGAGAACAGATAATCGCCAACCCAGGCCATCGGCAGATAGGACAAAACCTCGTCAGTGTCGTTGAAGCCATCGAAGCTGACATCGCCACGCGAGGCGTCGATAAAGGCGCGGTGCGTCAGACAAACTCCCTTCGGCTTGCTGGTCGTGCCCGATGTGTAGAGGATGACCGAAACATCGTCGGGCACACCCCGATTCACTTCAGCAAGATAAAACTCGGGATGCGCTTCGTCGTATTCACGCCCGACGTCGCGCAGTTCGCTGTAGGGCAGCAACTGCGGCTGGGTGTAATGGCGCATGCCGCGCGGATCGTCGTAAATAATCAGCTTCAGGCGCGGGCACTGCGGCAGCAGTTCCAGCAGCTTGTCGACCTGTTCCTGATCTTCGACGATGGCGACTTCGATCTCGGCATTTTCCAGAACGTATTGCATTTCCTGGGAAATGGCGTCCTGGTAGAGCGGCACCGGCACGCCACCAACGCTTTGGGCAGCGGCGAATGACCAGTACAACCGGGGCCGGTTGTCGCCAATAATGGCAATGTTCATGCCGCGCTTCAATCCGCGCGCGGCGAGGCCACACGCCAGCCAGCGCACTTCGTCGGCGACTTCCTTCCAGCTCCAGCTTTGCCAGATGCCGAGATCCTTCTCGCGCACGGCAACCTTTTCGCCACGCACGCGGGCATTATCCAGCAACAGCTTGGGAAAGGTCTCGGTCGTGACCGTACCGACGGCAGCTTGCGTCAAGGGTTCTCCTCCAACTCGCGTCTGCTTATTGGCCGCCGTGCTTGTCAGCGCACAGCTTGTTGGTGCGTCACTTCTTAGTGCACCGGACGGCTCAATGCAGAATCTTTATTGTGCGATGACTGAATCTTACACCGAGACTGCTGCCGTGCGACCTCGATTAACCGGGCAGGGCGACAAATGGAGTGCTGCATCCGTAAAAGAGTGCCGGTCGGGCGCGGGTGTCGCGGCGGCCTGTGCGGATAGATAACTAGTGTTCATTTATAACCCGTGCGTCCGTTTGACCGGCGCACCCATATGCCCTGTGTGGAGTTGTGGTCATTTGCCTGCGGTGACGCAGACGGTTTCCGCGAAGCGGATCGGGTTGCCCGTTTCCCGTGCAAGACCGGCCTCACGTCTGAACTGCCCTCAATATCCGGAAGCTGGCCATTGCGCCAACCGGAATCAGGCTTGCGATGACCATATCGCTGTTGCGTGACGCGCCGGAGCGTCCTCCTTCATTCCCGGCCTTGTTCGACGGTGGTTACGATGTTGTGCAGTATGCTCTGCGCTTCGCACAGGACTGGTATCCGCTACCGGCCCTTTAAATGAAACGCAAATGACGACCGACAGCAAAATCCCCGGTATCCCCTCTCACGGCATTGACTCGGCCTATGCCTGGACGCGCCTGTTCGTAGCGGTGCTGCTGTCCACAATTGGCGGTGTTGGCATGTGGTCGGTGGTCGTGGTGCTGCCGGCGGTGCAGGGCGAGTTTGGAATCGCCCGCGCTGATGCGGCCTTGCCCTACACCATGACAATGATCGGCTTCGGGCTGGGCGGGGTCATGATGGGCAAGTTGGCTGACCGCTTTGGCATTGTGGTGCCGCTGGTGCTTGGCGCGTGTCTGCTCAGCCTGGGTTATGCATTGTCCGCCTGGGCGGCCGGCATCTACCAGTTCACCCTTATTCAAGGCCTGCTGATTGGCGTCGGCACCTCGACTACTTTTGCGCCGTTGATGGCCGACTCGTCGTTGTGGTTCATGAAGCGGCGCGGGGCCGCCGTCGGCATCATGGCCAGCGGCAACTATCTGGCTGGTGCTGTGTGGCCGCCAATCGTGCAGCATTTCGTGCAGATTGCGGGTTGGCGCGAGACACACATTGGTATCGGCTTGTTTTGTATTGCGACCATGGTGCCACTGGCGATGTTTCTGAGGCGGCGAGCGCCGAGCGTAGCGCCCGCAGCGGCGATGGCGTTCGGCGGATCGCTATCGATGCGCCCGCTTGGTTTATCGCCCGCCACGTTGCAATGGCTGCTGGCGGTTGCAGCGATCAGTTGTTGTGTGGCGATGGCCATGCCGCAGGTACACCTTGTCGCTTACTGCAGCGACCTGGGTTACGGCGCCGCGCGCGGCGCGGAAATGCTGTCAGTGTTGCTTGCCTGCGGCATCGTCAGCCGGCTGACGTTCGGCTGGATATCCGATCATATTGGCGGACTGCGCACCCTGATGCTTGGTTCGATCCTGCAGGCGTTTGCGCTAAGTCTCTATCTGATCTTCGACGGAATCGTTTCGCTGTATCTGGTCTCCGCGCTGTTCGGCCTGTTTCAGGGGGGCATCGTGCCGGCCTACGCCATCATCGTCAGGGAGTATTTCTCACCCCGCGAAGCCGGTCGACGCGTCGGCATCGTGATGATGGCGTCGCTATTCGGCATGGCCTTCGGTGGCTGGATGTCCGGCGTCATTTACGACGCCACCGCCTCGTATCAGATTGCCTTTGTCCACGGAATTCTCTGGAATCTGATCAATCTGTCGATTGCTGGCTGGCTGTTGCACCGTGTCTGGAAACGGGCGACGCCGTCTGTTGCCTGAGTGCGGATATCAGTCGTGTCGATGGCGTCGCGCCAGCAGCAGCCGGGCAAGCCGGCGCATGCGCTGATCCGAAATACCATGCTGTTCAAGGCTGCTGGCGGTCGCCAGCAGGTAATCGGCGCACGATCCGTAGTGGCCGTGCGCGCCCAGTGCCGTAGTGACAATGTCCTCGTCGCTCATGCGACCGGTGTAGCCCGCTGTTTTCCAGTCAATCACAAAAGTCAGCGCTCTCACCACCCCGGAATCGGTGTGCGCATCGACCCACCGTGCCAGATAGGCCGCAGCCAGCATCTCGCGGCGCCATAGCAGTTTGAACTCCTCCGTCACGTGCTCGGGGTGCAGCCGGTAGGCAACACCACCGCACGATCCGCCGCGATCGAGCGCCAGCACCAGCCCTGGGTTTTCCGGCGACCCCCGGTTGATCTTCGACCACAGGTAAAAGCCCCGGTGATAGCCGCGCACTTTCGCCAGTCGCCGCTCGGCAAAGCGCATCAGCGGATTCCAGATTAGTGACCCGTAACCGAACACCCACACCGGATCGCTGGCATTGCGCCCGACCATGGCCGTTTGCAACGACTGCTCCAGCGCCGCGTCGGACAGAAGCAAGCCGCCGTGCCCGGCGTCGCGCACGGCGGTGCGAATGTCGTCTTTCTCGAGATTGGATCGTTCGATCGATTGCTTCACTTCAGGTGATGGTGGTTGGTGTTAACGGAAGATCCGGTTTAATGACATGATGCCACCGGGCGGCGTATTGATGAAGGCAAACCCTAACCAGCTCTGGCCATGCAGGTACTGAAACTCAAACCGTGGCGCGACGGCCACGATGAAACTGTCGACAGCGTCAGCGGCGTGGAGGCCGAGCTCAGTTCGGAACAGCCCGGTATGGTGCGGATCCGGTTTCGTGTTCGTGGCGCCATCGATGCGTTGCGCATTCCCGGCGCGCTTGCGACGGAGCGGCGCGACGGATTGTGGCAGCACACCTGCTTCGAGGTTTTCGTGATGCAAGGTGATGGAAGCTACTGCGAGTTCAATTTTTCGCCTTCGACACAATGGGCGGCCTACCGGTTTGACGGCTACCGCCGCGCAATGTCCGAGCTGCCTGTGCGCAGTACGCCATGTATCGAAACGGTCATTGCGTCCGATATGCTTTTCCTTGAAGCATCGGTTGGTTTGCAGCCACTGGTGACAACAGACAATGCGCCCCGGTGTCGCGTCGCGATCGCAGCTGTCATCGAGAATCTGGAGGGTCGGCTGGATTACTGGGCCCTGGCGCATCCGGCGCAGAAGCCCGATTTTCATCACGAGGATGGATTTATTACCGTGCTGCCGGATAATGGCGGCTGACTAATGGAGCCACATCAGGGAATGCAGTTCGGACTGGATCGTTTGCTGGCGGAAGACGCATTGCGCAAACCGCTGGCTGGAAAGCGTGTGGGCTTGCTGGCACACCCGGCTTCGGTCACGCGTGAGCTCACGCACGCACTCGATGCGCTGGCCGCGTTGCCCGACGTCAATGTCACCGCTGCGTTCGGCCCGCAACACGGGTTGCGAGGCGACAAGCAGGACAACATGATCGAATCGCCGGATTACGCGGACCCGCTCCACGGTATCCCGGTGTTCAGCCTGTACGGCAAGGTGCGCCGTCCGACGGCAGCGATGATGGACAGCTTCGACGTGCTGCTGGTCGATCTGCAGGACCTTGGTTGCCGCATTTACACGTTCATTACGACGCTGCGTTATGTGCTCGAGGAAGCCGCTCTCGGCGGCAAGAGCGTGTGGGTGCTCGATCGCCCCAATCCGGCCGGCCGTCCGGTGGAGGGTCTTACGCTGCGCGAAGGCTGGGAAAGTTTCGTCGGTGCCGGCCCGCTGCCAATGCGCCATGGCCTGACTTTGGGAGAACTCGCGCGCTGGTTTGTGGCAACACTGCATCTGGATGTGGATTTGCAGGTTATCGAAATGCGCGGCTGGCAGCCGGAGCAGCCCACCGGTTTCGGCTGGCCGGTGGAGCAACGTAGCTGGGTAAATCCCAGCCCGAACGCACCCAACCTGTCGATGGCGCGTTGCTATCCCGGCACGGTGATGCTCGAAGGCACGACACTGTCTGAAGGCCGCGGCACCACCCGTCCACTGGAACTGTTCGGCGCCCCCGGCCTGGATGCGGCGAAATTGCTCGAAGAAATGCGCGCGCTTGCGCCGCAATGGATGCACGGTTGCGTGCTGCGACCGTGCTGGTTCGAGCCGACGTTTCACAAGTACTCCGGCGCTCTGTGTTCGGGTGTGCAGATCCATGTCGAGGACGCGGCGCATTACGACCACGAGGCGTTCCGTCCGTGGCGTTTGCAGGCGCTGGCGTTCAAGGCCTTGCGCCGCCTGCACCCGGACTACGACTTGTGGCGCGACTTCGCTTACGAATACGAGCGCAACCGCCTTGCGATCGATCTGATCAATGGTAGTGAACTGCTGCGAGAGTGGGTCGACAATCCGGCGGCCGGTGTTACCGAACTGGAGGCACTCGCCGGTGCCGATGAACAAGCGTGGCGCAAGGAGCGTGAAGCGTTTTTGCTCTACGCCTGATGCCAGTGCGCGCAGCAGTGGGGGCGTTCGCCTTTGCCGCCGGACCGAACAAGCGAGTTGACACACGCTGATGTTGCCGGACGTTTTGCAAGACCTGTGGTCGCAACACGAGAACCTGATTTGGGTGTTTGCGCTTGTATCGATTGGCACGCTGGTGATTTCGGCTTTCCTTGTGCCTTACCTGATCATCATATTGCCAGCAGACTTCTATGCCGAGGGCAGTTCGCGCCACGTGTTGCAGGACAGGCCGTTGCTGCGCGCGGTGTTTTTGCTGGTAAAGAACGCGCTCGGTGCGCTGTTGTTCGCGGCCGGCGTGCTGATGCTGTTTTTGCCGGGCCAGGGCATTCTCACCATCCTTGCCGGACTGGCGCTGCTGAACTTCCCCGGAAAACGAAAACTTGAAATGCGTTTTCTGCACATGCCCAAAGTGCTGGGCAGCATCAACTGGCTTCGGACCAAAGCCGGGCGCGTGCCTTTGACCCTTTAGCGAAGTCCGGCCAGGTTTCCTGCGCTCAGTTGCAGCCGGCGTGGCGATAGTGGCCAATGGAGCCAACCGCCGGCGACCAACAGTTGATTGACGATTAGCGGGTACGCCGATAGATTGTTCGTCATCAGGCCAGTAACCGGCCGATGAATCGCTCGCTGTTTTTTTTGCGGGCAAACCAACAAGAACAGACAATCTGAGGAGGGGCGACCAATGGCGAGCCATGCAACGGGTGACGGCGGTATTCCGCCGCGTGATGCAAAACAGCGCGGCCTGACGCGCATCATGACGCTGGGAGGTGCCTACGGCACCCGCAATTACACCATCAAGGGCCTGCGCGACCAGAAGGGCAAGCGCGTACTGGTCGAGACGCTGCCATTCTCGCCCGAAGAAGCGGCGGCGGCCGAGGAAGCCGGCATCGACACAATGAAAGTGCGCTTCGACCCCACACAACCACACCTTGCGAAGGCGGTACGTGATGCCGCACCAAACACCTTCATGTCGTTCTCGGTTCCGCTGGTGGCCGCGGCAAGCGAAACCGAAGCGGTACGTATAGCCTACAAGGCGATGGAAATTGGTGCTGACGCCATCATGTGCCAATGGTCGCCGCGCTTTATCAGCGCAGCTGCCGAAGCGGGTGTGCCGGTGCAGGGGCACGCAGGGCTGGTGCCGCGCAAGAGCACCTGGACTGGCGGCTTGCGTGCAGTCGGAAAAACCATCGAAGAGGCAATGTGGGTTTACGAGGAAATCAAGACGCTGGAAGACGCCGGCGCCTGGGCCGTTGAAGTCGAAGTCATTCCGGCGCCACTGCTGGTGGAGATCAGCAAGCGCACGACCTTGCTCACCTCATCAATCGGTGGTGGTGGTGGCGGCGACATCCAGTTTCTGTTTGCTGAAGACATCCTCGGCAACAACCCGCCGCCTTACCCACGGCACTCGAAGCAGTATCGTAACCTCTACAAACTGAAACAACAGATGCAGGCCGAGCGCGTGGCAGGATTCAAGGAGTACGCCGAGGACGTTCGTTCCGGCAACTTCCCCGGCCCCGAGCACGTGATCAACGCGCCGGACGGCTTGATCGATGCCTTTCTGAAATCCGTCAACGAAAACGACTGACCGAACATCATGCGAAAGCTCGCACTGCACTGGCAAATACTGATCGCAATCGTACTCGCGGGTGTTGTGGGTGCCATCGTCAAGCAATACACCACTGAGACCGTCACACCGTCACTTCTGGGGGTGAGCTACGTTTCGATGTTCCAGTTCGTAGGCGAGATATTCCTCAACGCGCTGAAGATGATCATCGTGCCGTTAATCACCTCGTCGATCATTGTCGGTGTCGCCGGCATCGGGTCGGGCGGCAATCTCGGCGCACTGGGCGGGCGCACGCTGCTGTTCTATGCCGGCACCACGCTGGCAGCCATTCTGGTGGGCCTGATCGCGATCAACCTGATCGCCCCCGGCTATGTCAATGGCGAACCCGCCGGCGAGATACTGGCGCTCGATGCACCCGTGCAGGACATAAGCGAAAAGATCGAAGGCAAGGGTGCAGGCGATGTCGCCGACGTGTTCAAGCGCATGGTACCGGCGAACATCATCAAGGCGGCATCGGAAGGGCAGATGCTCGGCATTATCTTTTTCGCCCTCCTGTTCGGTTATTTCATGACACACCTGCAACACGACTACGCGGAGCCGTTGTTCAAGTTCTGGAATGGCGTGTTTCACGTGATGATGAAAATGACCGAACTGATCATGAAGTTCGCCCCGATCGGAGTGTTCGGGCTCATTGCCGCGGTCGTCGCCGAAACGGGGTTTGCTGCGGCAAGGCCGCTGGCCGTGTTCGCGTTCGCAGTCCTCGCCGCACTACTCGTGCACTCGCTGGTAACGCTGCCGATCCTGCTGCGCTACATCGGCCGCGTCAAACCGTACACAACGCTGCGGCTTATGTCGCCGGCACTGCTGACGGCGTTCTCGACTGCGTCGTCCTCGGCGACGCTGCCGGTGACGATGGACACCATTGAAGAAAAAGTCGGCGTGTCGAACGAAGTATCCAGTTTTGTCTTACCTCTCGGCGCCACCGTAAACATGAACGGCACGGCCTTGTACGAATGTGCTGCGGCAATGTTCCTCGCCCAGGCCTATGGGCTGGACCTGAGTCTGGGTGTGCAATTCACCATTGTCATGATTGCGTTGCTGACATCAATTGGTGTCGCGGGCGTGCCGTCGGCCTCACTGGTGGCGATCGCGATCATTCTCAACGCGGTCGGTTTGCCGGTCGAAGCGATCGGCGTGCTGATGGTGTTCGACCGCGTGCTCGACATGTGCCGAACCAGTGTGAACATCTGGGGTGACGCCTGCTGCGCGACGATTGTGGCGAGGCTCAGGGGTGAGAAGACCAGGGTGGATATCTAGCGAGATCGCCAGCAGATCATTCCTGGCGAGCGCACAGCCTGATGGCTGCGCCAGGTGTGCGCTCGACTGATTCCGTTTTTTTCAGGCGAACCCGCGGAAGACGCGAGAACAAATGAGGTCAGCACGAATTTTCAATTACGCCCTTCTATCAGCAGCTCCTCCCTCCCGTACCTACAAAAAAATGCGAGGAGACCATCAGACAGTTGCTGTCTGACAGCCCCCTCGCACGATTGATTAGAAGTAATTGAACGTAACGGGTTGGCCGTAATTGGTTGATGAATCAACCAGAGGAAGCGCTTAGTTATGCGTGACTGAAGAAATATCGCTGAAGCGGTAGTTGCCGGCGGTCTTGGCCAACGGGCGGGCTTCCTGGGCGCCCGGCTGGGTCACGCCACTCAGATCGCTCCAGCCTGCCTGTGTACCGCCAACACGCACTTCCTGGCTTGAGATCGAGCTGTGGGTAACATCGTTGATGTCATTGACTGCGGCGAAAGCGTTCATGGAAAGACCGAGAAGGGCGGCTGCGATGGTGGTTTTGATGATCATGGTTGTTTCTCCTGAAAAGTATGTAATGGGTGAGTAGTTGTCTCGCTGAAATGCTTAACCGTGCGAGTGATTACACTTTAGGGATGGAGCGACGCGGGCGCTGCGAAGCGTGGCGCAGGAACAATGTGCGGAAATGCCAATCGGGTGGAATGAAAAGAGTGGGCTCTTTTTTTCTTCATTCATTGAACACATCGGCGCGACAGCCACTTTCCTTCAAGCAAAACAGTTCCCGGTCATGACCGCGAGGTGTCATGCGCGTGACCGTGTAGAACGTTTCGGTTTTTCCTTGGTTCATCGTGCTCCCCGTGTTAAACATGAACAGACTGGTCGCTAACGTGCGTTCACTAGCGCACTAAAAATATTTGACCGCTACGAGAGGGAGAAAGAAATGTTCAGGAAGATTATGGTGCCGGTGGACCTCGCGCATCTTCCGAGCCTGCAGAAAGCGCTCGATGTGGCCGCCTACCTGGCGCGCCAGTATGAATCCGCGTTGTGCTACGTTGGCGTCACCACGTCGCAGCCGAACCCGGTAGCGCGTAACCCCGATGAATACCGCAGCAAGCTCGAAGCATTTGCACGTGAACACGCCCCTGATAACAACCGGGCGCCCAGTGTGGCGGTGTACAACAGTCACGACCCTGTGATCGATCTGGACGAGATTCTGGTGCGCGCAGTAAGTGAGCTGCAGGTGGATCTCTTCGTCAGGGCCACTCCTCTCCCCCATCACATCGATGCCATCATGCCAGCCAACGGCAACAAGGTTGCTGCGCACACCAATGTATCGG
>DATKYN010000080.1:0-7311 GCA_035528435.1 Burkholderiales bacterium | reverse complement strand
AAACTTGCCTCACCCACTTTCCGGGCAAGGCAGCTCTTTAACCGGCGCAGGCCCGGTTCGCTTCTGGCCGCTGCGCAATATTGGGAAGGTTCGCCAGATTGAAAACATAGATTACACCATAAGAAGAAACAATAATTATTTCTTCCTGCGTCAGACCAAACGGTGCTTTCCTTCAACTTGCGACTGGAAGATGGTTGCGAAGAATCGGGTTTACACGCCTGGCCGGATCCGGTTTCGGCGATCCGGTTCTGGCACCTCACAGAGTGCCATTGAACGAATACTGACAATCGCTGCGACGCCCCTCTCCAGCCCGGTTGACGCGCCGGACAGGGCACAGGTATGCTGGCTTGGACAACGTCGCCGGATACGTATCCCGCCAGATATCTGTCCGGCACAAACAGGGAGCAGCCGGAGCGTATCCAGCCGCGGTCGGAGAACCAGGCAACGGTTTTTTCCATCCTCCGAACATGCATTAGCGTCTAGCTTGATGACAGGACTAACCGACATGCCAAGATTCAGTAATTTCACACCCGAAGGGGTCATCCCCGCCACATTGTTGATTCTGAATGCCGACCTTTCGATCAACGAAAAAGCCACTCGAAAGCACACTGCCGATTGCGCACTGGTACCGGGCGTTTCGGCTGTAACGGTCAATGGTCATGCGTCCGAAGTGCACGCGTGTACTTTTGAGGAACAGGAGCGGATTCTCGCGACCTCGATGGAAGAAGTGGGTGATCGCGTACCGGTGATCAACGGTGTCTATGCAGACGGCAGTGCCGAAGCCGCACGCGTCGCCGCTATGGCGGATCGCCTCGGTGCTTCCGCCCTGCTGGTGTTTCCGCCCAACAGCATGTCGATGGGTGGACAACTCCGTCCGGAAATGGCCCTGACGCACTTTCGTCAGATTGCCGACGCAACCGACCTGCCGCTGATCTGCTTCCAGTATCCGATGGGCACCGGCCTGGGGTATCCGTTCGAGACCTTGCTGCAATTGTTCGACGCAGTGCCGACCATCCGCGCCATCAAGGACTGGTCCAACGACGCAATGCTGCACGAGAAACACATTCGCACTTTCCAGAACCTGTCCAAACCCGTGAATGTGCTCACCACCCACAGTTCATGGCTGATGGCCTCGTTGTCCATGGGAGCCAACGGACTGCTCTCTGGTGCCGGCAGTGTGATAGTCGATTTGCAGGTCGCGCTGTTCCGCGCCATCAAGACGCAGGATCTGAAACTGGCGCAATCGATCAACGATCGAATCTATCCGCTGGTGCAGACTTTTTACGCGCAGCCTTTCCTCGATATGCACAACCGGATGAAGGAAGCGCTGGTGTTGCTCGGGCGCATCGAAGAAGCACATGTGCGCCCGCCCCTGGTCAAGATCACCCAGGCAGAAATCGACCGCCTGGCGAAAGCCCTGAAAGAATCCGGCGTCACCCGCGAGTGGGCATTCGCCTCGGCAGCCTGAAGTGATCGCAGTACAAGGCGCCCCGGCCCGTGCCGGGGCGTTTCGCGTTGAAGGGCCATTGCTGTTCAATTCCGGGCAAATCGGCCCGCTTACACTGAAGAACCGCGTCATCATGGCGCCGATGACCACCCGCACCGCTGACGAAGACGGGTGCGTCACCGACGACAGCCTGGCCTACTACGCCGCACGCGCAGAGGCCGACGTCGGACTCATCACCGTCGAGATGGCGGCACCCGAGGCCGCTGGCAAGCACCGGCACTTCGAGTTGGGCATCAGCGATGATCGCCATCTCCCCGGTCTGCGCAAGCTGGTCGACGCGATCCACGCCGCCGGCTCGAAAGCCGGCATCCAGCTTGGCCACGGTGGCGGACACACCCGTGTTGACGTCTGCGGCGAGACACCCATAGCACCTTCGGCCGTGCCGCACGTGGTACAGGAAGGACATACGGAAACCATCGTCCCCGAGGAAATGAGCATCGCGCGCATCGCGCAAACGGTGCGCGCATTTGCCGATGCAGCCGTGCGTGCGCAGCAGGCAGGTTTTGACCTGGTCGAAATTCACGCAGCGCACGGCTACCTAATCTCGCAGTTTCTGGCGCCGCTGGAAAACCGGCGCAGCGATCAATACGGCGGATCGCTCGAGAACCGGGCGCGCTTCGGCCTGGAAATACTGCAAGCGATCAAGACGGCAGCACCAGAACTGGCCGTCACCTTCCGCATGAATGGTTTCGATTATTTCGAAGGTGGACTGGTTTTCGAAGAAGCCCGTCGGGTCGCCGTCTGGGCCGCTGCGGCAGGTGCCCATGCCATTCACATGTCGGGTGGTCATTACCGCTCGCAACCCTCGGCCGCGATCATGATCCCGCCAATGGCCACGCCGGAAATGCCATTTCTGGATTTTGCGGCGAAGGTCCGGCAGTCGGTTGATGTTCCGGTGATTGCAGTCGGCCGAATGGGGCGCCCCGATCAGGCCATCGAAGCCGTCGAGAACGGACATGCCGATTTTATCGCCCTTGGCAGGCCGCTTCTCGCCGATGCCGAGTGGGCGCGTAAAGCCGCGAGGGGCAAACCGGTGCGGCTTTGTCTTGCCTGCAACACCTGTGTCGATGGCATGCGGGAAGGCAACCGCCTGCACTGCCTGGTCAATCCTGTCGCCGGACGCGAGCGCCAGTTCGCTGACCGTCTCCCGACGTTTCAGAACATGCGCATCGCCGTACTGGGTGCCGGGCCGGCGGGACTCACCTTCGCCGCCAGTGTTGCCCGCCATAACACCGTTACCGTATACGAGAGGAACAAAGTCGCGGGCGGTGCGTTCCGTTATGCCGGGCTCGCACCGAAGTTCCAGAACGTCGATGCCAACCAACAAAATCTGCTGCGCTACATCGAGTCGCTGGTCAACGAATGCAAAGACGCCGGCGTGCGCTTCGAATATGGCTGGGATCTGCCACAGCGCGCGGCAGATCTGGCAGCCTTCGATCACATTGTCATTGCAACCGGTGCCATCTACCGTGGCGGCATGACCTCCATCATCACCCGCTTGCTTGCAAGCGACATTTTCCGGGCGCCACTTTTGCGCCGTCTCGCCGCACACGCGGGTATTCGCAAATGGTTTTACGAGAAGGCACGAAAACCAACCGGCGAGTCGATATCACGATGGCTGCCGAAAGCAGTTCCGGTAACAGTGATTGGTGATGCGCGCGTTGCCGGGAAAAGCGATGCGGCAATCCATGACGCGCTATTCAGCGCCTACGGGCTGGCTTCATCGTAACGGCTGCGTGCCGCATGGCCAATCTGCTTTTCAGAAAAACATGAAAGCGAACAGAGGTTTCTGATCGCGCGATGCTGTGGGAGTAGTGCTGTATTGCCTGCTCGATTTTGTAATTGATCACCCGGTTCTGAAAAGGCAACGTATTGCCCCTGCAGAACCGGTGATCGCCGCCCTGACGCAGCATTTTCTTGCCGCGTTGCGTCCCGACGAGCGGGTTATATCGCTGAACGTTAACCGGCGAGATTCTTCGCGACGAAATCCCAGTTAACGAGTTTCCAGAACGCTTCCAGGTACTTCGGACGTGCGTTGCGATAGTCGATGTAATAAGCGTGCTCCCACACATCGCAAGTCATCAACGGCGTCTGGCCACTGGTCATCGGATTGCCTGCATTACTGGTATTGGCAATCTCGACTTCGCCCTTGGCGTTCTTTACCAGCCAGGTCCAGCCGGAACCGAAATTACCGGCGGCCGAAGCGGCGAACTTCTCCTTGAACGCAGCAACGCTGCCAAACGCCTTGTTAATGGCGTCCGCCAGCGCACCGCTCGGATCACCACCGCCGTTGGGGCTGAGGCAGTTCCAGTAGAAAGTGTGGTTCCAGACCTGCGCCGCGTTGTTGAAGACGCCGCCGGAGGCTTTCTTGACAATGTCTTCAAGCGACGCGGACTCGAACTCGGTGCCGGCAATCAGCTTGTTGAGATTGGTGACGTAAGTTTGGTGATGTTTTCCGTAGTGGAACTCCAGCGTTTCAGCGGAGATATGCGGCTCAAGCGCGTTCTGGGGATAGGGAAGTTTGGGAAGCTCGTGTTGTGCCATGGTTACCTGCCTTGTTAAGTGAATAGTTCCGTTGGTTTTTCTTGCGCTGCCGAAGGCAGCGACCTGGCGCCGGCACAGGATGGACTGCGCGCGCCGGAGCGAGATGTCACGTAGAGAGTGCCTGCCATTGCAACATGACACTCTCAAGCGCACACATCATAACATTCACCGTGCGTTTGCCGGATACGCAATGCATGAAATAGCCGCAAAAACAAAAGGGTCACCGGCGTGAACCATCGTTCCGACGGATCAGTGCCTGCCCCTTTACCACACGCTCAGGCGTCTGAGTCACCGCCCCCGGCCCCGCGACGCTGCCGCCACCAGGCAACAAAAGGCGCCAGACAACCCTTGCGGCTTCGAATCGACCATGCTGGTCGCCACGCACGCGCCAGAACCGCTTCCCACTGCTCTCCTGCGGGGAAGCTGTGGTCCGAATTGCTCGCCATTGTTCTTCTGCCCGGGTTCATTTGAATCTTCCAGCGCCCATGACGCCGCCATCTGCCACTGCTTTACAAAACTTTACCTGCGCCAAACAGGCGCGAAACGAAGCACTTTCAGAATATCACTGTCCGTCGTAACCCGGCGGCATCGTTACACAACTTCTGCCAATCACACTACATACGACAAGGAGTACCAAATGGATCAACCAAACCACGAAGCCACGGCGAACGGAAAGAAGACACAACGGCGACCGTTTCTCAAGGGCATGCTCGCAGGCGGTCTCGTCGGAACACTGTTGGCCGGCGGCGTTGGCGCCTTCGCCCAGCACCATCCGCACGCCGGATTCTGGAAGGCGGGATGCTCCCAACGACACGCCATGCACGACCCCGGGGTCATGAGAGAGCGTGCCGACTTCATGGTGGAGTACACGCTCAAGCGCATTGACGCCACCGAGGAGCAGCGAACGCAGGTCAAGTCAATCGTCCAGGGCGCGATCGAGGATCTGATGCAGCTTCGCGCCGAGCATCAGACCAACCGCAGGGAGATGATCGCGGCACTGATCGAACCCAGCGTTGATCGCGCGGAACTGGACCGTATCCGTGACGCGGAGATGGCGCTCATGGACCGCGGCTCGCAGCGCATCGTGACCGCACTGGCCGACGCTGCGGACGCACTCACCCCCGAGCAGCGCGCACAACTGGCCCGGATGGCCGAGCGCTGGACCGGGCACAGTCACAAGTTGTGATGCACCACACCGTGCGACCGCTCGTGGTCGCACGGCTTATATACGACCTGTTGCGCCCCCACCTGGAGTCGATCGTATTGGACGATCTCATGTGTGGCCCTCCGGGGTCTCACGCATGGGGCTCTCTCTTACACGACCGCTGCCGATCGCGTGGCCATTCGGCAATTCACCGCTGAGCCGCCGCACCCGGTAGAATTCTTCGACAACCCCCGCGCAACTTCCCGACGATGACCGACCGCATCCTGATGATCGAAGATGACGAACGACTGTCTTCGATGGCAGTTGACTACCTGACCGGGTTCGGGATGGAACTCACGGTTGCGCCAACAGCCGCCGAAGGACGTGAGCGGCTTTCCGCAGGCAGTTTCGATGCCTTGTTACTCGACGTGATGCTGCCCGATGGCGATGGCTTTGACGTATGCCGGGAAGTGCGCGCACGGTCGGACATTCCCATTCTCATGCTCACCGCGCGCGGAGAAGACACCGACCGTATTGTCGGGCTTGAACTGGGTGCCGACGACTACCTGCCCAAGCCGTTCAATCCGCGCGAACTGATCGCCAGGCTGCGTGCCATCCTGCGACGCCGCGCTGGTCCGGCGTCAACCGGTGGCCTCCTGCAGTTCGGCAAACTCGCCATCGATCGCGACGCGCGCACATTGCGCATCGACGGCAACGAACGAACGCTGACCGGCTATCAGTTCGATCTCCTCCTGGCGCTGGCCGACAATGCCGGGCGCGTCCTGTCACGCGAGACATTGATGGACAAGATGCGGGGCGAAGAGCTTGACGCCTTCGACCGCAGCATCGACGTGCACATATCACGCATCCGCGCGGCTATCGAAGACGACCCGAAGCATCCGCGCCGCATCATCACCATACGCGGCAGCGGCTATCTTTTTGCCCGCGACCAAAACCAGACCTGAGCCGGATCATGCGCCACCTCTACCTTCAGATATATGTCGCCTTCATCGCCATCCTGATCGTGTTCCTGCTGTTGATGTCGATGACATGGTGGTTGCTGCGCGATCGCGATGACCGCATATTTCTGGACGGCATGGCCGTACTGATTGCCGAAGTCGTGCCACCGAAGAACGCCTCCCGCGACCAACTCGACAAAGCGGTCGGGAAACTGTCCGACATATTCTCGGCGCAGATTACGTTGCGCGGCGGGGACGGCACACTTCTGGCCCATGCCGGTGATGTCTTGCCCGCACCATCGCCGGAACGGGAGCGGAGTGGAATTCGCCACGGACGGGGCGCACACCCGATGGCCATGCTGCGGCTGCCCGACGGTCGATGGATTGTGGCGGCACGCGAGCGCGGCGGGTCACGATACGGCTGGCTGATTGCCATTGGCATACTGGCAATCACGATTGCTGCAGGGGCCTACCCGTTGGTCCGGCGTATCACCCGTCGGCTCGAAACACTGCAGGTCAGTGTCGAGGCGCTGGGGGCCGGTTCGCTGGATGCGCGCGTCCGCGTCGAGGGAAAGGATGAGGTCGCCAATCTCGCAACCAGCTTTAACCGGGCCGCGCAACGCATCGAGAAACTCGTTAACGCGCAACGGGAGATGCTCGCGACAGCATCGCACGAATTGCGCTCACCGCTCGCGCGTATGCGCATGGCACTCGAACTGCTCAAGCGCGAAGACCGTCCCGAATTGCGCGCCCAACTTGAAGATGACATTGCCGAGCTGGATGATCTGGTTGGCGAAATTCTCCTCGCTACACGACTGCAGGCTGTAGAGAAACTGGAACGTGACGCGCCGGTCGCCTTGATGACGCTGCTTGAAGAGGAAGCGTCACGCCAGAATGCGAAAGTCAGCGGCCAGTCTGCCATCGTTCATGGCGATGCACGTTTGCTGCGACGGTTGATTCGCAATCTGCTGGAAAACGCGCAACGCCATTCCAGCGCCAGTGAAATCGAAGCGTCGGTCTGCAAAGGTGTCGACGAAACAGTGATCCTGCGCGTCGAGGATCGCGGGCCAGGCGTTCCGGAAAAGGAACGCGAGCGTATCTTCGAACCCTTCTACCGTATCGAAGGATCGCGCGAAACCGGTGAAGGCTTCGGACTG